>NZ_JAGKRI010000076.1:0-34629 GCF_017939255.1 Aeromonas sp. Prich7-2 | reverse complement strand
GCAAACTACCCGATGCACACGAGTGTGCTGGAAGGGGTGAACAACAAGATCAAAGTGATAAAGCGCATGGCATATGGATTTAGGGACTCAGAATACTTTTTTCTGAAAATCAAGGCGGCCTTCCCCGGAAAGCCGCGATGAACCATAAAAAAGGGCATGCCAACTGGCATGCCCTTTATATCCTTCCGATTATTGTGCGTCCAGATATCGCTCAGCATCGAGGGCGGCCATGCAGCCGGTCCCTGCGGAGGTGATCGCCTGGCGGTAGACGTGGTCGGCCACGTCGCCGGCGGCGAACACGCCCGGGATGCTGGTCTGGGTTGCGAACCCTTCCAGTCCGCCACGCACTTTCAGATAGCCGTTTTCCATCGCCAGCTGCCCTTCGAAGATCTGGGTGTTGGGCTGGTGACCGATGGCGATGAAGACCCCCATCAGCGGCAGCTCGGAGGTGGTGTCATCCCGGGTGCTGCGCAGGCGCACGCCGGTGACGCCCATGTCGTCACCCAGTACTTCGTCCAGGGTCTGATGGGTGTGCAGGACGATATTGCCGCTCTCGACCTTGTCGTTGAGGCGCTTGATCAGGATCTTCTCGGCGCGGAACTCGTCGCGGCGATGGATGAGGTGCACCTTTTTGGCGATGTTGGCCAGATAGAGTGCCTCTTCCACGGCGGTGTTGCCGCCGCCGACCACTGCCACTTCCTGATTGCGGTAGAAGAAGCCGTCACAGGTGGCGCAGGCGGAGACGCCGCGGCCCTTGAAAGCCTCTTCGGAGGGCAGACCCAGATATTTGGCGGAGGCACCGGTGGCGAGGATCAGCGCATCGCAGGTGTATTCACCGTTGTCCCCCTTGAGGCGGAAGGGACGCTCGGTCAGCGTCACTTCATTGATATGATCAAAGAGGATGCGGGTATCGAACTTCTCTGCATGCTCTTTCATGCGCTCCATCAGGGCCGGGCCGGTCAGCCCTTCCGCGTCCCCTGGCCAGTTTTCCACTTCGGTGGTGGTGGTCAGCTGACCACCTTGCTGCATGCCGGTGATGAGCAGGGGATTGAGGTTGGCGCGAGCGGCATAGACGGCCGCAGTGTAACCTGCCGGACCGGATCCCAGGATCAGCAGTTTGCTGTGAGTGACTTGGCTCATGATGTGATTTCCGAGACGTGATGAGTTTGCGCGATTGTAGGTAATTCGTGATCCGTGGTCAAAGGCCAGCGCATCGATTGGGGCAATCGCCAGCAAGAGGGGTGAGCCGGGGATGGCAGGCATAAAAAAACCGCCCATCGCGGGCGGATTTTCACTCATCTACCTCCCTTTGCAGGGACGCGATCAGTTCAGCAGGGTCAGGGGATCCGTGTAAGCCAGGTTGTGGGCCACGGCAACCTCCTTGCAGGTGATTTTGCCCGCCATCACGTTCAGGCCGTGCAACAGGTGGGGATCGGCGAGCAGAGCGTTGCGATAGCCCTGTTCGGCCAGCTTGATGATGAAGGGGAGGGTGGCGTTGTTCAGGGCCACGGTGGAGGTCCGCGCCACGGCACCCGGCATGTTGGCCACGCAGTAGTGCACCACCTCGTCGACGATGAAGGTGGGATCTTCATGGGTGGTGGCATGGGAGGTCTCGACACAGCCGCCCTGGTCGATGGCCACGTCCACGATGGCTGCACCGGGTTTCATGCGAGCAATGTGGTCACGGCTGACAAGTTTTGGCGCAGTGGCGCCAGGTACCAGCACGCCGCCGATGACCAGGTCCGCCGCCAGCAGATGGCGCTCCAGGGTCTCGCGGTTGGAGTAGACCACCTTGGCAGCCCCTTGGAACTCGCTGTCGAGACGGCGCAGGGTATCGACGTTGTTGTCGAGGATGGTGACGTCGGCACGCAGGCCGACGGCCATGCGGGCTGCGTTGGAGCCCACCACACCACCACCGATGATCACCACCTTGGCCGGTTCCACACCGGGCACACCGCCGAGCAGCACGCCGCTGCCGCCACGGGATTTCTCCAGTGCCTGGGCTCCGGCCTGAATAGACATGCGTCCGGCCACTTCCGACATGGGGGCCAGCAGGGGCAGACCGCCACGACCGTCTGTGACGGTTTCATAGGCGATGCAGACGGCACCACTGTCGATGAGATCCTGGGTCTGGGCCAGGTCCGGCGCCAGATGCAGATAGGTAAAGAGGGTCTGGCCGGGACGCAGCATGGCCCGTTCCACTGCCTGGGGTTCCTTGACCTTGACGATCATCTCCGCCTTGGCGAAAACTTCGGCAGCGGAGGCTAGGATCTCGGCTCCGGCAGCCAGATAATCTGCGTCACTGAACCCAATGCCATTTCCTGCGCCGCTTTGGACGAAAACAGTATGGTTTCGTGCTGTCAGTTCACGTACACTGGCCGGAACCATGCCTACGCGATATTCATGGTTTTTTATTTCCTTAGGTACACCGATAATCATGCTATCCCTCGTCTATCGATTGGTGGTTTATGTTGCCTAGATGTTAAGCGACATTTGCGCCTAGTATATTCAGGTATTGACAGGATTTGTGACCATTATTATAAAATGACTGGTGATTCTTACCAAAAAATAGCCAAAGGATGGAATTAAATGATGGAAGCTAAGAGTCGGCTAAAGGATTTGGACAGGATTGACCGCAACATTCTGAATGAACTGCAAAAGGATGGCAGGATTTCGAACGTTGAGTTGTCCAAACGAGTTGGCCTGAGTCCCACACCGTGTCTGGAACGGGTTCGTCGCCTGGAGCGACAAGGGTATATCGAAGGATATGCCGCCATTCTGAACCCTCATTATCTGGACGCGTCTCTGCTGGTGTTCGTGGAAATTACCCTCAATCGTGGCGCCCCCGATGTGTTCGAGCAGTTCAACAAGGCTGTTCAGGTGCTCGAAGAGATCCAGGAGTGCCATCTGGTGTCCGGTGATTTCGACTATCTGCTCAAGACCCGCGTCAGCGACATGTCCGCTTACCGCCGCCTGCTGGGTGAAACCCTGCTGCGTCTGCCGGGCGTCAACGACACCCGCACCTACGTGGTGATGGAAGAGGTCAAACAGAGCAGTCGTCTGGTGATCAGCACCCGATAAGCGGGGTTGTGCTGTGACTTGCAAGTTCCATGACGAGTCACGATAGTCAGAAACGAGCGGCCGGTCCGCTCGTTTCTTCTTATAGAGAGTTTCAGGCCCGCCCTCAGGCACTGGCTGACAATCGGTGGGCTTTTCAGGGATACTAGGCCCCCTATCCCCGCATTCATGTTTTCACAAAGGAGCCGGAGTTTGGCCGATAAAAAGCTGTTTACTCCTTTATCAGGTACACAACGGATCTTCGAGGCCGTCTTGATCGCCATCACCCTGATGGCTGCCTATCTTTTGCTTGCCCTGCTGACCTACCATCCCGCCGATCCCGGCTGGTCGCAAACCTCCTGGCAAGGGGAGGTGAAAAACCTCGCGGGCAGCGCCGGTGCCTGGCTCGCCGACATCACCATGTTTACCTTCGGGGCCTTCTCCTATCTGGTGCCCCCCCTGGTAGTGCTGCTTGGCTGGAGCCTGTTCTGGCGCCCGAGCAAGCTGCTGGAAGTGGATTACCTCACCCTGTCGGTACGGATCATCGGCTTCGTGCTGACGGTGCTTGGCATGTCCGCCATCGCCAGCATGAACTTCAACGACTTGCAGAACTTTTCCGCCGGCGGCCTGGTGGGGGATGTGATCGCCTCCGCCGTGGTGCCGCTGTTTGGCGGCGTGGGGGCCAACCTGATGCTGCTCTGCTTCGTGGCGACCGGCATCACCCTCTTTACCGGCTGGTCCTGGCTCACCATTGTCGAGCGCATCGGTGCCGCCTGCACCGGCTCTGTCAGCGCCATCTACCATTTCCCCACCACTCTGGGCCGCTGGCTCACCGGTGGCTGGCGCCAGCCTCGCTATGAGGGGCCGGATCCCCTGCTGGAAGGGGGCGTGGGTAGCTTCGATCAGGAAGAGGATGACGAAGACCCCCACAGCAGCTGGACACGCAACCCCAAGGCGAAGAATCGCGCTCAAAAGACAAAAGCTGACGAATGGCTGCCGGAGCTTGACGAAGACACCTTCCAGTTCGATCCGCAGTTTGACGACGAAGAGGACGAGGCTCCGGCGCCTGCCGCCAAGGGCAAGCGCGTGGCCAATGGCCGTCCGCGTCCCGCCGTGCGCCAGGAAGAAGATGACCTCGACTTGCCCTGGGCGGAGGGGGATGACGAACCCGATGCTCCCGTTGCCGCTGCTCCGGTGAAAGCCAAGCGCCGTCCCCAGCCCGGTCTGGCCCCTTTGCCGAGCATCGATCTGCTGGACAGGCCGCCCGCCAAGACCCAGATGATGAGCAAGGACGAGCTGGAGCGCATGGGCCGGCTGGTGGAGGCGAAGCTCGCCGATTACAACGTGCAGGCCAAGGTGGTGGGCGTCTATCCCGGTCCCGTCATTACCCGCTTCGAACTGGACCTGGCGCCGGGCATGAAGGCGAGCAAGATCACCAATCTTTCCCGGGATCTCGCCCGTTCTCTCTCTGCCAGCAGCGTGCGGGTGGTGGAAGTGATCCCGGGCAAGACGTTCGTCGGGATCGAGCTGCCCAACCGGGTACGCCAGACCGTCTACCTGCGGGAGACCCTGGACTGCGAGGCGTTCGCGGCCAGCCGCAATCCGCTCACCATGGGGCTGGGTCAGGACATCGCGGGGGAACCCGTGGTGGTGAACCTCGCCAAGATGCCCCACCTGCTGGTGGCGGGTACCACGGGCTCGGGCAAGTCGGTGGGGGTGAACACCATGATCATCTCCATGCTCTACAAATCCTCCCCCGAGGATCTGCGTTTCATCATGATCGACCCCAAGATGCTGGAGCTCTCGGTCTATGAAGGGATTCCGCATCTGCTGACCGAGGTGGTCACCGACATGAAGGATGCCGCCAACGCCCTGCGCTGGTGCGTAGGCGAGATGGAGCGTCGCTACAAGCTGATGTCCGCGGTCGGGGTGCGCAACCTCAAGGGGTACAACGACAAGGTGCTGGCCGCCATCGAGGCGGGGGATCCCTTGGTCGACCCCCTGTGGCGTCCGGGCGACTCCATGGATCAGATGCCGCCGGAGCTGGAAAAGCTGCCCCACATCGTGGTGGTGGTGGACGAGTTTGCCGACATGATGATGATCGTCGGCAAGAAGGTGGAGGAGCTTATCGCCCGTATCGCCCAGAAGGCGCGGGCGGCCGGTATTCACCTTATCCTCGCGACCCAGCGTCCGTCGGTGGATGTCATTACCGGCCTCATCAAGGCCAACATCCCGACCCGTATCTCCTTCCAGGTGTCGAGCAAGATCGATTCGCGCACCATCCTGGACCAGGGGGGCGCCGAATCCCTGCTCGGCATGGGTGACATGCTCTACATGCCTGCCGGCACCTCCAACCCCACCCGTGTCCACGGTGCCTTCGTCGATGACCACGAGGTACACAAGGTGGTGGCGGACTGGAAACTGCGTGGTGAGCCGGATTACATCGACGAGATCCTCTCCGGCGAGTCGGACGGCGAGGGCGGCGGTGGCGACTTCGGCGGGGGCGGCGATGAAGAGCTCGATCCCCTGTTCGACGAGGCGGTGGCCTTCGTGGTGGAATCCCGCCGTGGCTCCACCTCCAGCGTCCAGCGCAAGTTCAAGATCGGTTACAACCGGGCGGCCCGTCTCATCGAGCAGATGGAAAACCAGGGCATCGTCAGCGCCCCGGGTGGCAACGGCCAGCGCGACGTGCTGGCACCGCCGCCGGTTCGTGACTAAGCCTAACTCCTGTATCATTCTGGCCATGCCCTTTGCGGGCGTGGCCTTTTATCGAGAACCTCCCTATGAAGAGCCTGATGAAAAAACAACTGTTGATGGGTTCCATTCTGCTGGTTGCCAGCAGCCAGGTGTGGGCCGATGCGGCCAGCGATCTCAAGGAGAAGCTCTCCTCCGTCAATGTCTTCTCCGCGACATTTGCCCAGACCGTTTATGACAGCAAGGGCAAGGAGCTGCAAAAGGCGAGCGGCTCCCTGCTGGTGCAGCGACCCAACCGCTTCAACTGGCACACTACCTCCCCGGACGAGAGCCTGATCGTGGCCGATGGCAAGGATGTGTGGGTGTACGACCCCTTCGTCGAGCAGGTCACCGCTCTCAAGATGAAGGATGCGGTGCTCAACACCCCCTTCGTGCTCATCGCGGGCAACGACAACAGCCTCTGGAAGAACTATGACGTGACCCAGGAAGGGGATGTCTATACCGTCACCAGCCGCAACAAGGACGAGCTGATCGCCTCCTTTCGCATCACCTTCGACCGTCAGAACAACATCAGTCGCTTCGACGTGAAAGAGGCCCAGGGCCAGTGGAGCGAGTTCACCCTGAGCAGCTTCAACCGCAAGCCGGTGCTCAAGGGCAACGAATTTGTCTTCAAGATCCCGAAGGGGGTCGAGTTGGACGACCAGCGCTGATGAGCCAGCCGTTACCGGCGTTATCGTCTGACCGGGCGTTGTTTATGACCGGTCAGATGCAAGGTCAATGCAGATGAGCAATTTATCCCTGGATTTCTCCTCGGACTTTCGTCCGCTTGCGGCCCGGATGCGGCCGCAAACCCTCGAGCAGTACATCGGCCAGCAGCATATCCTGGGGCCGGACAAGCCCCTGCGAAAAGCGATCCTGGCGGGGCACTGCCACTCCATGATCCTCTGGGGCCCCCCCGGCACCGGCAAGACCACGCTGGCAGAACTGGTTGCCCACTACTGCCAGGCGGAGGTGGAGCGGCTCTCGGCGGTCACCTCCGGCATCAAGGAGATCCGCGCCGCCCTCGACAAGGCGAAGGAGAACGGGTGGCGCGGGGTGCGCACCATCCTGTTCGTGGATGAAGTCCACCGCTTCAACAAGAGCCAGCAGGATGTCTTCCTGCCCCACATCGAAGACGGCACCATCACCTTCATCGGCGCCACCACCGAGAACCCCTCGTTCGAGCTCAACAATGCGCTGCTCTCCCGGGCCCGGGTCTATCTGCTCAAGAGGCTGGAGGAGCATGACATCCTCGCCATGATCGATCAGGCGATGCAGGACCCGCGCGGCCTCAATGACCCTAGCCTGCGCTTTGCCCCCGGGGCCAAGGAGGCGCTGGCGAAAGCGGTGGACGGGGACGGGCGCAAGTCTCTGAACTATCTGGAGCTCCTGGCCGACATGGCCGAGGCCGACAGCTCAGGGGCGCGGGTGATCGACAGTACCCTGCTCGCCGCCGTGGTGGGGGAGCACGTGGCCCGTTTCGACAAGGGCGGCGATCACTTCTACGACCTCATCTCGGCGGTGCACAAGTCCATTCGCGGCTCGGCACCGGATGCGGCCCTCTACTGGTATGCCCGCATGGTGAGCGCCGGCTGCGATCCCCTCTACATCGCCCGCCGCTTGCTGGCGATTGCCTCGGAAGACGTGGGCAACGCCGATCCCCGTGCCATGCAGGTGGCGCTCTCGGCCTGGGACTGCTTCCATCGCATCGGCCCGGCGGAAGGGGAGCGGGCCATCGCCCAGGCCATCGTCTACCTCGCCTGCGCCCCCAAGAGCAATGCGGTCTACACCGCCTGGAAGGCGGCGCTTCACGACGCCAAGAACCTGCCGGACTTCGAGGTGCCACCGCACCTTCGCAATGCACCGACCAAGCTGATGAGCGAGCTGGGCTACGGCGCCGAATATCGCTACGCCCACGACGAGCCGGGGGCCTATGCCGCCGGCGAGCAGTACTTCCCCCCGGAGCTTGCCGGCAAGCAGTACTATCAACCCACCGAGCGGGGGCTTGAGAAGCAGATAGCCCAGAAGCTCGACTATCTGCACGAGCTGGACAAGCAGAGCCCGCGCAAGCGATAGGAAAGACCTTCAAGCCCCTTGCCCGGAAAGCGCACGGCAAAGGCATCAGGGGAGGGGGGCCCGGCAAAAACGGGCGTAATAGTCCCTGTTCGGGCGGGGGGGCGGTCTGCTACACTGCCCGTCTGACCCCGGTTGTCTTGGCCTTGCACCATCTTCTTGATTTCGAAGGCCCGATTCCGAAGGCAAAGGGGTGCGCCAACCGATGTTAACTTCCGGATCTGTTTCCCAACCCGGTCACGATGACCCGGGCCCAGATCCCATTAAAAAAAGTAGGTAAACCATGCTGGATCCCAAATATCTGCGCAGCGACATCACCGAAGCTGCCGCTCGTCTGGCGACACGTGGCTACGTTCTGGACGTAGCGGCGGTCAATGTTCTGGAAGAGAAACGCAAGGATCTGCAGTCCCGCACCCAGGAGCTGCAGGCCGAGCGCAACGCCCGCTCCAAGTCCATCGGTGAGGCTGCCCGTCGTGGTGAAGATGTTGCCCCCCTCAAGGCCGAGGTGACCAAGATCAACGACGAGCTCGAGACCAGCAAGGTCGAGCTGGAGGCCCTGCTGGCCCAGCTCAAGGGGATCGCCGACGCCATCCCCAACCTGCCGAGCGAGACCGCCCCGGTGGGCCGTGACGAGAACGACAACGTGGAGGTCCGCCGCTGGGGTACCCCGCGTGAGTTCGATTTCCCGGTACGCGATCACATCGATCTGGGTGAGGCGGCCAAGGGGGTCGACTTCAAGAACGGCGTCAAGCTCTCCGGCGCCCGTTTCGTGGTCATGAAGGGCCAGATTGCCCGTCTGCACCGCGCCCTGGCCCAGTTCATGCTGGACCTGCACACCCTGCAGCACGGCTACACCGAGTGCTACGTGCCCTATCTGGTCAACCCGGACAGCCTGTACGGCACCGGCCAGCTGCCCAAGTTCTCCCAGGATCTCTTCAATACCGGCATCGAAGGGGAAGGGGAAGACGAAGGCAAGGTGCGCAAGTTCTCCCTCATCCCGACCTCCGAAGTGCCGCTCACCAACATGGCCCGTGACGAGATCTTCGACGAGCAGGAGCTGCCCATCAAGATGACCGCCCACAGCCCCTGCTTCCGCTCCGAAGCGGGCTCCTACGGTCGTGATACCCGTGGCCTCATCCGTATGCACCAGTTCGACAAGGTCGAGATGGTGCAACTGGTGCACCCGGAAAAATCCTGGGATGCCCTGGAAGAGATGGTGGGTCACGCCGAGAAGGTGCTGCAACTGCTGGAGCTGCCGTATCGCGTGATGGCGCTTTCCACCGGTGACATGGGCTTCTGCGCCGCCAAGACCTACGATCTGGAAGTGTGGCTGCCGGCCCAGAACACCTATCGCGAGATCTCCTCCGTTTCCAACTGCACCGACTTCCAGGCGCGCCGCATGCAGGCTCGCGTGCGCATCGACGGCAAGCCGCAGCTCATTCACACCCTGAATGGTTCCGGTCTGGCGGTGGGTCGTACCCTGGTGGCCGTGCTCGAGAACTACCAGCAGGCAGATGGCCGCATCGCCATCCCGGCTGCGCTGCAATCCTACATGGGCGGCCTGACCCACATCGGGTAAGCGCTCGTTGCAGACGACAACGCCATGGCATGCCATGGCGTTGTGCATTCTGGGCCCGGGAAACCCGCCGCAAGGGGAAGGGATAGCTCCCTTCGGGCCTGTAACACAATTTTATCAAGCATTGCGCAATCGTTTTTGTTAGACTGCGCCGCAATTTCGCAGGACATCTTTTTCTATGGTCTGGATTGATTACGCCATCATCGGCATCGTCGGTTTCTCCGCCCTCATCAGCCTGGTGCGCGGCTTTCTCAAGGAGGCCATGTCTCTGGTCACCTGGTTCGTCGCCTTTTTCATTGCCAGCCATTTCTATCCCGATCTCGCCGTCTATTTCACCTCTTTCTCTGATGCCATGGTTCGCAACGGTCTGGCCATCGCCGCCCTGTTCGTGGCGACCCTGATCCTGGGGAGCGTGGTGAACTACGTGGTGGGCCTGCTGGTGGAAAAGACCGGGCTTTCCGGCACAGACAGGGTGCTCGGGGTCTGTTTTGGCGCCATTCGCGGGGTGCTGATCGTCAGCGCCCTGCTGTTTTTCATGGACACCTTCACCAGCCTCTCCCAGAGCGACTGGTGGATGGCGTCCAGGCTGGTGCCGGAGTTCAAGCCGGTGATCCAGTGGTTTTTCGGGTTCATGATGAACTCGTCCAGTTTTCTTCAACAGGTACAGTGACTTCGAGGTAGCAAAGACATGTGCGGTATTGTCGGTATAGTTGGCACCACTCCCGTCAATCAGGCCCTCTACGACGCCTTGACGGTGTTGCAGCACAGGGGACAGGATGCCGCCGGGATCGTGACCATTGACAGTGGAAACTTCCGGCAACGCAAGGCCAACGGTCTGGTGAAGGATGTGTTTGAAGTGCGCCACATGCAGCGCCTGAAAGGGAATATCGGCATCGGACACGTCCGTTATCCCACCGCAGGCAGCTCCAGTGCGGCAGAGGCGCAGCCGTTTTACGTGAACTCCCCCTACGGCATGGTGCTGGCCCACAACGGCAACCTCACCAACGCCAAGGAGCTCAAGGAGCAGCAGTTCAAGGTGGCCCGCCGTCACATCAACACCACCTCGGACTCCGAAGTGCTGTTGAACGTGCTGGCCCACGAGCTGGACTTGTGCGACAAGATGGCGCTGCGCCCGGAAGATATCTTCTCGGCGGTGCGCAAGGTGCACCAGCAGATCCGCGGCGCCTATGCCGTGGTCTCTCTGGTGATCGGCCACGGCCTCATCGGGTTCCGTGACCCGAACGGCATTCGCCCGCTGATCCTGGGTCGCCGGGTCGACGAGCAGGGGCAGGTGGAGTACATGCTCGCCTCCGAGAGCGTGGCCCTCGACGCCATCGGCTTCGAGACGGTGCGTGACGTCGCTCCGGGCGAGGCCATCTACATCACCGAGCAGGGCCAGCTCTTCTCCGAGCAGTGTGCGGAAAGCCCGCAGATGAACCCCTGCATCTTCGAATACGTCTACTTCGCCCGTCCCGACTCCTTCATCGACAAGGTCTCCGTCTATGCCGCCCGCCTCAACATGGGTCGCAAGCTGGGCCAGAAGATCGCACGGGAGTGGGACGATCTCGACGTGGACGTGGTCATCCCCATCCCCGAGACCTCCTGCGACGTGGCGCTGGAAATCGCCCACACCCTGGGCCTGCCGTACCGTCAGGGCTTCGTGAAGAACCGCTACATCGGCCGTACCTTCATCATGCCGGGCCAGACCCAGCGCAAGAAGTCGGTGCGCCGCAAGCTCAACGCCATCAGCTCCGAATTCAAGGGCAAGAAGGTGTTGCTGGTGGACGACTCCATCGTGCGGGGCACCACCTCCGAGCAGATCATCCAGATGGCCCGTGAAGCGGGGGCCGCCAAGGTCTACTTCGCCTCGGCCGCGCCGGAAATTCGCTTCCCCAACGTCTACGGCATCGACATGCCCACCGCCAACGAGCTCATTGCCCATGGTCGTGAAGTGGAAGAGGTGTGCAAGCTTATCGGTGCTGACGGCCTCATCTTCCAGGATCTGGAAGATCTGGAAGAGGCGGTGCGGGAGATCAACCCCGAGCTGCGCCACTTCGAGACCTCGGTCTTCAACGGCCACTACGTCACCTCCGACGTGGATCAGGGTTATCTGGACCACCTCAATGCCCTGCGCAGCGACGACAACAAGGCCGTGCGCGAGTGGCAGGAAGGGACCAGCAACCTCGAGATCTTCAACGAAGGCAGTTAAACGTTTTCAGATTGCCAGCGTGATGAACAACAGGGGGGCCTCGGCCCCCCTGTTGCATGGATGCGCCTTGCGGCGAAACTGAGGGGGCCTCAGGCCAGATCCTCCCCGTTGCTCGCGATCACCTTCTTGTACCACCAGAACGACTTCTTGCGCCGGCGGGCCAGGGTGCCATGGCCGGCGTCGTCCCTGTCCACGTGGACGAAGCCGTAGCGCTTGCTCATCTCGCCGGTGGAGGCGGAGACGAGATCGATGCAGCCCCAGCTGGTGTACCCCATCAGGGGCACGCCGTCCTCGATGGCGTCCCCCATGGCCTCGATGTGGGCGCGCAGGTAGGCGATGCGGTAGTCGTCCTCTATCTCCCCTTGCTCGTTCACTTCGTCCACCGCTCCCAGGCCGTTTTCCACCAGGAAGAGGGGCTTCTGGTAGCGATCGTGCAAGGTGTTGAGGGTGATGCGAAGGCCCAGGGGATCGATGCCCCAGCCCCACTCGCTCACCTCGATGTGGGGATTGCGCAGGGACTTGACCACGTTGGCCTCGCTGGTGTTGCCCGCATTCATGTCGGCGGCGGCGCAGCGGGAGGCGTAGTAGCTGAAGGAGACGAAATCCACGGTGTGCCTGAGGATCTCGTCATCTTCCGGCCCCTTCACCAGGGTGACCCCCTTGTCACGAAACACCCTCTGCGCATAGGCCGGATAGGCGCCCCTGGCCTGCACGTCGATGAAGAGGAGGTTCTCCCGATCTTTCTGGAGGGCGGTCCAGACGTCGGCGGGCTTGCAGGAGTAGGGGTAGAAGTTGCCCCCCGCCAGCATGCAGCCCACCTGGTTGGCCGGGTTCACCTCGTGGGCGATCCGGGTCGCCAGGGCGCTGGCCACCAGCTCGTGGTGGGCGGCCTGATACTTCACCTGATCCTGGTGCTCCCCTTCCTCGAACACCAGCCCCGCCCCGGAGAAGGGGCTGTGCAGCAGGATGTTGATCTCGTTGAAGGTGAGCCAGTACTTCACCAGGCCGTCGAACTGCTCGAAGCAGGTGCGGGCGTAGCGGGTGAAAAACTCCACCATCTGGCGGTTGCGCCAGGAGCCGTACTCGGTCACCAGGTGCATGGGCACATCGAAGTGGCACAGGGTCACCAGGGGCTCGATGTTGTACTTTCTGCACTCCTCGAACACCGCCCGGTAGAAGGCGATGCCCTCGGCATTGGGCTCGCGCTCGTCCCCCCTGGGGTAGAGACGGGCCCAGGCGATGGAGGTGCGAAACACGGTGAAGCCCATCTCGGCCATCAGGGCGATGTCCTCCCGATAGCGGTGATAGAAGTCGATGGCTCCGTGGCTTGGGTAGAACTCGTCATCTTGCAGGGTGATGCGCTTCTCCTGGCCGAGTTTGACCGCCATGCGGCGCGGGCCATGGGGGATCATGTCCACCGTGGTCAGCCCCTTGCCCCCCTCGAGATAGCCGCCCTCCGCCTGATTGGCGGCCAGGGCACCGCCCCAGAGAAAGCCCTCGGGAAATCTTGTTAACGACATTGGTTACCTCTTGTCATGTCTGAATGGGGTGTCACAGTCCGGCCTGCGCCTGGCTCGTGGCGACGGGTTGCACGGGCTCGGCGCGGGGGGCCGGGCTCTCGACCGGGATGTCCTCGAACCCCATCACCAGGGTCAGCACGAAGGAGAGCACCACGGAGAGGGCCATCACGCCGAACACCCAGGCGATGGTCATGGGGTTGGCCGGATCGAAGAACTGCACGCTGGTAAAGAGCCCGGGGACGGCCATGGAGTGGCTGGCGAGCCCCGCCATGCCGGCGACGGCACCGCAGACAAAGCCGCTGATGAGGCTCGCGATGAGCGGACGCTTGAGGCGCAGGGCCACACCGTAGAGTGCGGGTTCGGAGATCCCCGCCATGATGGCGGAGGCGGCCGCCGCGAGCGCCGTCTGGCGCAGTTCCGGGTTACGGGTGCGCCAGGCCACCGCCAGGGACGAGCCGCCAAGAGAGAGATTGGCGCCGATTTCGGAGGGCATCACCATGCCTTCCTTGCCGGTCTCGGCGATGGTCTGGATGATGGTCGGGGTGAAGACGCGGTGCATGCCGGTCATCACCAGCAGGGGCCACAAAGCCCCCATGATGGCCACCGACAGCCAGCCCAGGTAGTCGTGGACCGTGTAGACCAGGCCGGAGATGGCGGTGCCAATCCAGATGCCGACGGGGCCGATGAAGAGGATGGCCAGCGGCGCCGCGATCAGCACGATCAGCATGGGTTTGAGGAAGTTCTTGGTGACCGCCGGAGTGATGCGGTCGACCCAGCCCTCGATGTAGGAGAGGCACCAGGTCATCACCAGGGCCGGAATGACGGTGTAGGTGTATTTGACCGCGGTCACCGGGACCAGGGCGAAGGTCACCTGCTCTCCTTCGGCGGCTCTGGCCATCAGCTCGATGAAGCTGGGGTGCACCAGCACGCCTGCGATGGCGATGGCCAGGGACATGTTGGTCTTGAACTTGACGGCGGCGGAGGCGGCCACCATCAGGGGCAGGAAGAAGAAGGCCCCATCCCCGGCCACCGTGAGGATGGTGAGGGTCGAGGAGCCTTTCTCCAGCACGCCGGTCATCTCCAGCACCATGGCCAGCAGCTTGAGCATGGAGCCGCCGATGATGGCCGGGATGAGGGGGGACATGGTGCCGATCAGGGCGTCGAGGATGGCGGCGCCCATGCGGCGCAGGCTCCAGCCAGCGGAAACTTCCGGAAGCGGGGTCTGCCCGCCACCCTGGGGCAGCAGGGCCAGCACCTCGCGATAGGCGTGGGAGACGGTGTTGCCGATGATCACCTGACACTGGTTGTCCGCCTGCACCACCCCGAGCACGCCGGTGATCGCCTTGAGGGCAGGGCCATTGACCCGGGCGGGATCGCCGAGCACAAAGCGCAGCCGCGTCATGCAGTGGGTCACGGCGACGACGTTGTCGGCGCCGCCGAGTGCGGTGATGACGGTACCGGCCAGAGCCGCATAGTTTTTTGACATCGAGGTAGATCCTTTTAACCAAGTGGGCCTGCTCGCCCCCGCCGCCGCGAAGGGCGGGAACGCGCATGAAACTGAATGTGGAACCGGTTCCACATAGAGTGCGCGGCCTGAGCGCGGGAGACAAGCATCTTGTGCAGCGAGCGTCCGGATCCGTGAATGGGATCACTGAACCCGGGCCTGCACGCCATTCGTGCGACGACAAGCCGGGGGCGGTGCAGTACACTGCGCCCCGTTACGAGCAAGGGAGAACACAATGACGACGATGCTGGAGGTGGCAAGGCGGGCAGGGGTGTCGAAGGCGACGGTCTCCCGGGTGTTGTCGGGCAATGGTTACACCAGCCAGGAGACCCGGGACCGGGTGCAGCAGGCCATCGAGGAGTGCGGCTATCGCCCCAACCTGGTGGCGAGGCAGCTGGCGACCAGGCATACCCGGACCCTGGGACTGGTGGTTACCAACACCCTCTACCACGGCGTCTACTTCGGCGAGCTGCTCTCCCAGGTGGCGCGGATGACCGAGGATCGCGGGCGCCAGCTCATACTGGCGGACGGCAAGCACAGCGCCGACGAGGAGCGCCAGGCCATCCAGTATCTGCTCGATTCCCGTTGCGATGGCGTCATCATCTATCCGCGCTTTCTTGGGGTGGAGGAGATGGACGAGATCATCGAGCAGCATGAGCAGCCCATCATGGTGCTCAACCGGCGTCTGAGCCGCCATCCGGCCCACTGCGTCTATGCGGATCAGCAGGCGGCGGCGGAGGCGGTGGTGGACAAGCTGGTGGCCATGGGGCACAGGGAGATCGCCTTCATCGCAGGCTCTGCGGATTCCCCCACCGGCGCCGAGCGCCTGGCCGGTTACCGGCAGGCGCTGATCCGGCACGGCATCCCCGTGCAGGAGACCTTGATCGCCCCCGGCAAATGGACCCCCGCCTGTGGCGCGGCCGCCGTCTCGACCTTGCTGGCGCGAGGCGCTCGCTTCAGCGCCCTGGTGGCCAGCAACGATGACATGGCGATCGGGGCCATCAAACGGCTGCACGAAGCCGGTGTGATGGTGCCTGACGAGGTCTCGGTGGTGGGGTTCGACGACATCCCCCTGGCCCCTTACGTCATTCCCGCGCTGTCGAGCGTCAAGATGCCGGTGAACGGGATGATCCAGGAGACCATCAACCGCCTGATCACCATGGTGGAGGAGGGGAGCCGGGACGCACTGCCCGCCTTCAGCGGCACCCTGATCCGCCGCGACTCCCTCAGGCGTCTGACGGGCTGAGCCATGATGGCGGTGGGCAGGCCGGGCGGGATCCGTTAGCATAGGCCCCCCGGCGCCAGGCGCCGCGTGTCGTATCAACAGATGAGAGTTCAGATGGATGACCTGTTAGCCCCCGTTCGCCAGTTCCTGCATTGCGAGACCCCGGATGAGTGGGTGGAAATGGCGCGGGATCCCGCCCAGTTGCCGACCCTGCTTATCGATCACGCCAACTGCGAGAACAAGGCGGCACTCACCGCCCACAGCCTGGTGCGCCGCTACTGCCTGCCCAAGGAGAAGCGTCACCTGCTGCCCAAGCTGACCTTCTACCGGGAGCTCGATGCCTTGCCGGAGAAGGCGGAGATCCTCGGCAAGCGCACCATGGGCGAATCAGACAGGAGCGTGTTTGCCGAGCTGGAGCGCAATCCCCTGCTGTTCCCCATGGTGCGCCTCATCCAGGAGGAGTTGCACCACTTCGAGCAGGTGCTGGAGATCATGGCCGCACGGGGCATCCCCTATGGTCCCGTCACCGCCTCCCGCTATGCCCGCAGCCTGCTGACCCATGTGCGCACCTACGAGCCGGCGGCCGTGGTGGACAAGATGATCATCGGTGCCTATATCGAAGCGCGATCCTGCGAGCGTTTTGCCAGGCTGGCCCCTCATCTGGACGAGGAGCTTGGCCGCTTCTATGTCTCCCTGCTGCGCTCGGAGGCGCGTCACTATCAGGACTACCTGGCCCTGGCACAGACGTTCGCAGACGAAGACATCAGTGAGCGGGTGGCCTTCTTCGGTCGCCTGGAGGCCGAGCTCATCTGTTCGCCGGATCCGCAATTCCGGTTCCATAGCGGACTGCCTGTCAGATCTGACAGTTGTTGAGGTGACGGGGGCTGCCTACCATTCCCCTGTTCCTACTACGAGCGACGCAATCACTTTTTGAGCGCAATCCCCCGGCGACTGATGAGACATCAGGCCGGGTTTTTTTATGTCTGGCGCAAGGGGAAACGCGCCGCGGGATCAGCGGCGGTATTCGTTGTTGTAGTTCTGAATGAGGCGGCGGGTGACGTCGTGCTGGGGATCGGCGAAGACCCGCAAGGTCTTGCCGCGCTCCACCACACGGCCTTCGTGCATCACCAGCACCTCGTCGCTGATGTGGCTCACGATCCCCAGATCGTTGGCCACCAGTACATAGCTCAGCCCCATGGTCTCCTGCATCTCCAGCAGCAGGTTGATGATCTGGGAGCGTACCGAAATATCCAGGGTCGAGAGCGCCTCGTCAGCCACCACTATCTTGGGATTGAGGATGAGCGCCCGTGCCAGCCCCACCCGCTGCTGCTGGCCGGCGGAGAGCATCTGGGGATAGAAGAGGGCGTGGTCGGGCAGCATGCCCACCATGCGCAGGGTCTGGATCACCTTCTCCCGGCGCTCCTCCTCGCTCAGGGCCGTGTTGAGGCGAAGGGGGGTCTCCAGGATCTGGCCGACCCGGATTTTCCGGTTAAGGGAGGTGTTGGGGTCCTGGAAGATCATCCGCAGCAGCTTGCAGCGTGTCTGGTAATCGCCGTGGACCATGGGTTGCCCCTCGATGGCGATCTCCCCGCCGCTCGGTTCAATCATGCCCGCCAGAATGCGGGCCAGGGTGCTCTTGCCCGAGCCCGCCTCCCCGACGATGGCCAGGGTCTGGCCCACCTCGAGATCGAACGAGAGGGGCTTTATCGCCTCCACCGCACGGCGCCTGAACAGGCCGGTGCGGTTCTGGTAGGTCTTGCACAGGCCCCTGACCTGCAACAGGGAAGGTTCGGTCACGACGTGGTCTCCTTGGGTGTGCTCGCCGGATAGAGGGGCTGACGGGGTGGGCAGGTGCCCCGGATCAGGGTCTGGTGCCGGTTCATTTCTTCGGTTCTTCCATGTTGAGGGGGAAGTGGCAACTGAACTGATGCCCCTTGACCTTGCTCATCAGCGGCGTCTGCACGCACTGCTTCTGGGCGTAGGGGCAGCGTGGGCCGAGGCGGCAGCCGATGGGCAGATGCTGCAGCGGCGGTATCACCCCGGGCAGGGTCTCGAGCCGGGACTTGTGGCGCACCAGCTTGTCAAAGTCGGGGATGGATTTGAGCAGGGCATCCGTATAGGGGTGGTGAGGGGATTCCAGGATCTGGTCCCGGGTCCCCACTTCCACCATCTGGCCGCAATACATGATGTTGAGGGTGTCGGTCAGGTTCGCGATGGCGGCGATGTCGTTGCTGATGATGAGGATGGTGGTATTGCCCAGCTTGTTCATCTTGTCCAGCAACCGCAGGATCTGGGAGTGGGTGGTGGACTCCATGGCGCTGGTGGGCTCGTCCGCCACCAGCAGGCGCGGCTGGTTGGCGATGGCCATGGCGATCATCACCTTCTGGCACATGCCGTCCGACAGTTCGTGGGGATAGGCCCGCATTACCTTGCGGTGATCCTTGACCCCAACCCGGTGCAGCAGGGCGATGGCCCGCTTCTTGCGCCACTGGAAACGCTGCCAGAACTTGCCGGTGAAGGCGCTGGTGGGGATGGCCTCTTCGAGCTGGGTGCCTATCTCCTCGGAGGGGTCGAGGCAGCTGATGGGGTCCTGGAAGATCATCGCTATCTCCCGCCCCATGATGCGGCGCCGCTCCTTGGGCGCCATGGTCAGCAGGTCCATGTCGTTGAAGCGCATCCGGTCGGCGCGCACCGTCCAGTTGTCCTTCTGGATGCCGACGATCACCTTGGCCACCAGGCTCTTGCCCGAGCCGGATTCCCCCACCAGCCCGCGGATCTCCCCCTCGTTCAGGGTCAGGCTGACTCTGTCCACCGCCTTGACCTTGCCCTGGGGGGTGTCGATTTCGATGGTGAGGTTGCGTATGTCGAGCAGGGGCATCAGCAACGTCCCCCGTTCAGGGCGCAGCCGGGTCGCTCAGGGCGTCCGGGGGCGGGGATAGATAACAAGGCTGGCAACATCAGTCGTTCCCCTCTTTGAGTGCTTCGCGAATGCCTTCGCCCACCAGGTTGGTCACCAGCACGCTGAACAGGATGGCCATCCCGGGCAGGGTCACCGTCCAGGGGGCCAGATAGATAAGATCGCTCGAGTCGGCCAGCATGGCACCCCACTCCGGCTGGGGAGACTGGGCCCCGAGACCGAGGAAGCCCACCGCCGAGATGTCCAGGATGGCGGCGGAGAGGGTGCGGGTGGTCTGGGTCACCAGGGTCTCGACGATGTTCGGCAAGATGGCCAGACGCATGATCCGCTGGGGCGGAGAGCCGTCGAGGCGGCTGGCGATGATGTACTCCTTCTGCATCTCGGCGTGAACCGCGTTGTAGGTGGCCCGGATGAAGGGCGGTATCAACGCGAGCGTGATGGCGATCAGGGTGTTGAACAGACCCGGCCCCAGGATGGCCACGACGATGATGGCCAGCAGCAGGGACGGGATGGAGAGCAGGGTATCGAGCAGGTGATGGAGCACGCTCGACTTCACCCCCTTGCTCATGCCGCCGAGGATGCCGATGGCCGAGCCGATGACCAGCGCGATGAGCACCACCAGCAGGGCGTTGCCGAAGGTGAGCCTGGCCCCGGCCACCAGACGGGAGAGGATGTCGCGCCCCAGATCGTCGGTCCCCAGGAAGTAATCGATGTTGCCGCTGTTGGCCCAGGAGGGGGCGAGCAACAGGTGGTTGCTGTGCTGATCGTCGATGCCGTAGGGGATCACCAGGGGACCGATGAGGGTCACCAGCAGCAGCAGCCCGAAGCACCAGAGCCCCGCCATGGCCAGCGGGTTGCGCCGGTAGGAGGCCCAGGTCTGCTCCAGGGGGGAGAGGATCTTGAGCTCCGGATAGATGTTCGATTTATCGTGCATGGTGCAGGCTCCCGTGCTGGTCGCAAGGGGATGGGCACGTCTGTGCACCGGTGGCCCATGGGCCGCCGTGGTTTATCCACAGACCGCAATCAATCTTGTCTTGCATAGAGTTCTTTACGCCGTGCCGGATACATGATGGTGGTCAGCAGATCGGTGCTGACGCTGATGAAGATGACGAAGCTCGCCACCACCAGGAAGGCGCCGCGGATGGCGGCGTAGTCCTGCAGCGCGATGCTGCTCACCAGCCAGCGGCCGATGCCGGGCCAGTCGAACACCACCTCGGTGATCATGGCGGAGGTGAGCACGCTGCCAAGTTGCAGCCCCAGCAGCGGCAACACCGGGGGCAGGGCGTTCTTGAGCCCGTGACGCCAGACGATCTGGCGGCGGGAGAGTCCGCGGCTGGCGGCAGCCTTGATGTAGTTCTGTTTCATCACGTCGATGAGGGCGCTGCGCACGTGGCGGATCACCTCGGTGGTGGGCACCACGGCCAGCACCAGGGAAGGCAGTACCAGATGGCGCAGGGCGTCGTGCAGGGCCGCCTCCCGCCAGGGCTCCTGGCTCATCAGCACATCGACGATGGCGATCCCGGTGATGGAGGGCACGTCGTAGAGCAGGCTGAGCTGGCCAGAAGAGGGGAGCCAGCCAAGATCCAGGGAGAAGAACATCACCATCAGCAGCCCCAGCCAGAAGACCGGGATGGCATAGCCGACGAGGCCGGCGGCCATGATGGAGAGGTCCAGGCTGCGCCCCTGATAGAGGGCCGCCAGGGTGCCCAGGGGGATGCCCACCAGCAGCGAGATGGCGAAGGCGGCGAGGCAGAGGGTCAGGGTCGCCGGGAAGTAGTGACGGATCTCGTCGAGGACCGGCTGGCCGGAGACGCTGGAGAGCCCGAAATCCCCGGCGGCGATGCGCTGGAGGAAGTCAGGATAGCCGTGCCAGAAATCCAGCACCTGGGTGATGAGGCGAAACTCCAGGAGGTAGGCCCCCAGAGTCAGCACCAGAAGGGTGATCACCAGCAGGGTGATGCGGCGCAGGATATAGAAAAACATGCTTATGCCTCCTGAGGGCGGTGCGCCGATGGCCCGACGATGGAGTGGTTATCTGTCATGGTCACTCCCGATGGGCCTGGTTGAAGGTGGTGCCGCCAAAGGGCATCAGGGTCAGCCCCTGAATGTCGCTGCGACTCACCTGGGTTCTCAGGGCATGGGCCAGGGGGATGAGCGGCAACTGCTCGTTGAGCAGGGACTGGGCATAGTAATAGTTGCGCAGGCGGAAGGCGAGCTGCGGGGTGGTCACCGCATCGTCCAGCAGCTGATCAAACGCCGGGCTGCACCAGCGGCTGTAGTTGTTGCCCCGCTCGACGGCGGCGCAGCTCAGCAACTGGCGGAAGAAGTTGTCCGGATCCGCGTTGTCGGCGATCCAGCCCGAGAGCAGGCTGTCATATTGTCCATGGGCGAGCCGGGTCTCAATGACCGGCCAGGCCTGCTGCACTATCTTGAGGCTCACCCCAATCTTGGCGAAATCGCTGCGCATCAGTTGCGCCGTTTTGAGGCCGTCCGGGTTGTAGGGACGGGCGCCGGGTTGCACCAGCACCTGCATCTCGAAGCCGTTGGGGTAGCCCGCGTCCTTGAGCAACTGGCGAGCGAGCTTGAGATCCGGCTTGCGCTGGGGCAGGGAGGGGTTGTAGCCCCATGAGAGGGGCGGCAGCAGGCTGGCGGCGCTCTGGCCGGTCTCGAAATAGACTGCCTGCAGCAGATTCTGCACATTGATGGCGCTGGCGAGAGCCTGGCGCACCTGCACCTTGTTGAACGGGGCCTTGCGGGTATTGAGGGCGAGGAAGGCGACGTTCATCCCCGACTGCACCGACAGATCCAGGTGGGAGTCCTTGTCTATCACCGACAACTGGCTGGCAGAGGGGGTGCTCATCACGTCGCACTCGCCGGTCAGCAGCTTGGCAAGGCGCTTGGAGGATTTGGGGGTGATGTCGTAGATGAGCTGCTCCATTCTGGCCTCGCCGCCCCAGTAGCCGGGGTGACGCAGGTATCGCACGAACTCGTTGTGGCGATACTCCTTGAAGCTGAAGGGGCCGGTGCCGATGGGGCGGCTGTCCAGCAGCGCCGGGGTGCCGGCCTTTAGCATCTGCTCCCCGTACTCGGCGGAGAGCACGATGGCGTAGTCGCTGGCCAGGGTGGCGAGGAAGGAGGCATCGGGGCGGTTCAGCTCGAACACCACCTCATAGGGCCCCTTCTTGTAGACCCGCTTGATGAGGTTGCCGAGCCCCAGGCTGTAAAAATAGGGGTACTCGCCGCCGGAGACGGCGTGGAAGGGGTGGTGTTCGTCCAGCAGGCGCTGCCAGGTGAACAGGACGTCGTCGGCATTGAAGTGACGGGTCGGGCTGAACCAGGGGGTACGGTGGAAGGTCACTCCCTTGCGCAGGGTCAGGGTATAGGAGAGGCCGTCCTCGCTGCTTTGCCAGCGGGTGGCGAGCCCCCCTTCGATGCCGAGGGTGTTGGCATTGACCTCGAGCAGGCGATCGTAGATGGGACGTGCACTGGCATCCAGGGTCGCATCCGAATTGGCAAGCTGCGGGTTGAAGGTGCGGGGTGCCCCTTCGGCACAATAGATGAGCCCGGTTTTGGAGGCTTCATCGCGTTTCTGACAGCCGCTGACCAGGACCAGGAGACCAAGCAGCAGGGGGGTGAGCATTCTCATGTTGGAACCATGTTTTCAGACAAAGTTGCCCGCCAGGGGGCGGGCGCGTTGCGGGGGGCGGCCGTGCAGGCGCTCCCGTCGGGGGTGACGTGCGCCGCGTTATCCGCGCGCACAGACCCGGTGCCAGGCATCAGCCCGCCTCCTGGTTGCCACTGTTGTCATCCCCGTCCAGCAATTGATATTTGCGCAGCATCCCCCGGAACTGGTGATAGCTCAGGGCCAGCAACTGGGCTGCTTTGCGCTGATTATACTGGGATTGCTGCATCGCTTGCTTGAGTAAATTAATCTCGTACTCCGCCACCGCCCCTTTGAGATCCAGCGGCAGGGTCGGGGTCGGGGCCGTCTCTGCCGAGGTCGGCGCGTCCGTGGAAGGGGCTGCGTCACCTCGGGCACGGGGGCGCCAGGGGGAGTCAAAGGGATTGAGCACCAGATCCGCCAGCGGCAACTGGGGGTTGCCCTGGCGATAGAGACTGCGCTCCACCACGTTCTTGAGCTCCCGCACGTTGCCCGGCCAGGGATAATCTTGCAGCAACTGGGTCGCCTTGCGCGAGAAGCCGGCAAAGAGCGGATACCCCAGCTCCCGGGTCATGCCGTGGGCGAAGTGCTCCGCCAGCATCAGGATGTCCTCGCGCCGCTCCCGCAGGGGGGGCAGGGTGATGACGTCGAAGGCGAGCCGGTCCAGCAGGTCGTGACGAAACTGTCCTTTCTCTGCCAGTGCAGGCAGATCCTCGTTGGTGGCGCACACCAGCCGCACATCCACCTTGAGGGGCTTGGCACCGCCCACCCGCTCGAACTCCCCGTACTCGATGACCCGCAGCAGTTTTTCCTGCACCCGGGCGCTGGTGGTGGCCAGTTCGTCGAGGAACAGGGTGCCGCCGTCGGCCCGCTCGAAGCGCCCCTGATGGCGCTTGGCGGCGCCAGTGAAGGAGCCCGCCTCGTGGCCAAACAGCTCGGTCTCCAGCAGGCTCTCGCTCAAGGTGGCGCAGTTGATGGTGACAAAGCTTTGATCCCAGCGATCCGAGAGATAATGTAGGCGGTGGGCGATGAGCTCCTTGCCGGTCCCACGCTCGCCGATGATGAGCACGGGCTTGCGCAGCGGCGCGAGGCGCGATGCCTGCTCGATGATTTCTAGAAATGCGTTGGATTCACCCAACAGACTTTCCGTGGCCGTGGTCATCCCTGCCCCTGTGAGTTGAAAAATCTGGTTAATCTTACCAAAAGTTGGTTATTTTAATCATCACTTGTTTCCCCGGGACTTGAACTGCATTCTGAGTGCCCATATAAATCAACAAGTTAAATATTGTTCCAGATTGGCACACAAGTTGCCATTGTCAATGGAGACACAACCCGATGCCTATCACAGGAGTACAATCATGAGCATTTTTTCTCGCCTGGCCGACATCATCAATTCCAATCTGACGGCCCTGCTCGACAAGGCGGAAGATCCCCAGAAGATGGTGCGTCTGATCATCCAGGAGATGGAAGATGAACTGGTGAAGGAGCGCTCCAACCTGGCCCGCTTCCTCGCGAATCAAAAAGAGATCGGCCGTCAGGTGAGCCGCCATCAGGAGCGGGTCGCCGAGTGGCAGGGCAAGGCCGAGCTGGCCCTGACCAAGGGGCGCGAAGATCTGGCCCGTGCCGCCCTCATCGAGAAGAGCAAGCAGGCGGAGCTTGCCGACGCCCTGTCTCGTGAACAGCAGGCGGTGGACAGCGGCATCGAGAAGCTGGGGGAGGAGATCCGCCAGTTGGAAGCCAAGCTGGAAGACGCCCGTGCCCGCCAGAAGGCGATGGCCATTCGCAGCGAAGCCGCCAGCAGCCGTCTCAATGTGCAAAGCCAGGTGGCCCGTGGCGACAGTCAGGCCGTGGTGAGCAAGTTCGAGCGCATGGAGCGCCGCATCGACGAGATGGAAGCCCGCGCCGATCTGGGGCAGTCCGACAAGGCGCTCGCCCAGCAGTTTGCCGAGCTGGAAGCGGACGACCAGATCAGCCGCGAGCTGGAAGCCATGCGCCAGAAGCTGGGCCAGCACAATCCGGCACCGAAACAGGGAGAGTAACAGATGGCAGATCTGCTGGGTGTATTGATGGTTCCCATGGTGGTCTTCATGGTGGTGGTGGCCCCCATCTGGCTGGTGCTGCACTACCGCGCCAAGGGACGCATTGGCGCCGGTCTTGCCGATGGTGAGCGTGAACAGCTGCAGGGCTTGCTGGTGCGTGCCGAGAAGATGCAGGAACGGGTCGGCGCCCTGGAGTCGATTCTGGATGCCGAGGTTCCTGGTTGGAGAAACAAGGTATGACGGTTTTCAATGAGAGATGTCATGACCGTGGCAAAAAGCCGGAGCGTGCCGGAACCGTATTGGCGTCGATTCTGGATGCGGAAGTCCCCGGTTGGAGGAACAAGGTATGAACAGTGTCAGTCGTGAAGGGCGCAACCTGTACCGGGATCCCCAGCGAGGCAAGATTGCCGGGGTCTGTGCCGGTCTGGCAGAGTACTTCGGGGTGGAGACCTGGATCGTGCGGCTGCTGGCCATCAGTGGTCTCATCTTCGCCGGTTTCATCACCTTCACCGCCTATATTGCCGCCTGGTTCCTGCTCGACAAGAAGCCGGTCACCCTCTACTCCCAGGAGGATGCCGAATTCGCCGAGGTGCGGATGAAGGCGCGCAGCTGGCAGGCTGGCGTCACACCTCATCAGGCCCTTGCCCGCATCGGCCAGGAGCTGGATGCACTGGAGCCCAGGGTGCAGCGCATCGAGAAGCTGGTGACCTCCAAGGAGTTCACCCTGCAACGGGAGTTCAGCAAGCTCTAAACGTGCCGGGCCGCGAGGATACCGCCTCGCGGCCGTCTCTCTGATGTGATCACAAGGAGAAGAAGACCCGCCTTGATACGCAACAAACTAGAACACTCCTGGTCGGTGCTCCAGCACAAGGCCGTTGACGCGGTGAACCGGGCCCGGGATCGCCACATCAGGCTGGCGGTCACCGGCCTCTCTCGCAGCGGCAAGACCGCGTTTATCACGGCGCTGGTCAATCAACTGGAGCACGCGGCCATCGACGGTCGTCTGCCACTCTGGGACGCCCAGCGCCAGGGACGCATTCTCGGTGCTCGCCGGGTGCCCCAGCAAAACGTCCACATTCCCACCTTTCCCTACGAACGGGGCCTCGATGCCCTGTTTGGCGATCCGCCCGCCTGGCCCGCGCCGACCCGGGGGGTGGCCGAGGTACGCCTCGAGATCCGTTATCGCACCCGCCATCCGCTGCGTCGGCACCTGGGTGAGATCTCCACCCTCTATGTGGATCTGGTGGATTATCCCGGGGAGTGGCTGCTGGATTTGCCGCTGCTGCATCTGAACTACGAGCAGTGGAGCGAGCAGGTGCGGGAGCAACTGTGCCGCCCCGAGCTGCAAGCCCTGGCGGCAGGCTGGTTGACGCCGCACTGGCAGGCGGATCAAGCCTTCGAGGAGCGGGCCGCCAGCGAACTGGCCGCCCGCTACACCGATTATCTGCACGCCTGCAAGCAGGCGCTCGGGCTTCACCTCATCCAGCCCGGGCGTTTCGTGTTGCCCGGCGAGTATGCCGGTGCGCCGCTGCTGCAATTCGTGCCCTGGGTGTGGGAGATGCCCACACACTCCCCCGAAGACGGCACCCTCTACGCCACCTTCAAGCAGCGCTTCGAGCAGTACAAGCAGCATCTGGTACAGGGCTTCTATGAGCAGCACTTTGCAGGCTTTGATCGCCAGATCGTGCTGGTGGACTGCCTGGCGCCCCTCAATGCCGGTGCCGCGAGCTTTGGTGACATGCAGCAGGCCATCGCCCGCATCATGGAAAGCTTCGCCTACGGCAAGAGCAACTGGTGGCGCCGCCTCTTCTCCCCGCGCATCGACAAGCTGCTGTTTGTGGCGAGCAAGGCCGATCACGTCACGCCGGAGCAGCACGGGCCTCTGGTGTCGCTCCTGCAGCACCTGGTGAGCCGTGGCCGGGGTCAGGCCCGCTTCGAGGGGATAGAGACAGAATGCCTGGCGCTCGCCGCCATCAAGGCCACTGAGGTGGGCAAGGGGGTGGCAGACGGACGGGAATTTCCCGCCATTCGTGGCACTACCCTCTCGGGCGAGCCCTTGCTGCTCTTCCCGGGGGAGGTGCCTGCCCAGATCCCGCCTGCGCAGTGGTGGAAAACTCAAGGGTTTGATTTTCAGGCCTTTCGCCCGCTGCCTATGAGCGCCCATCAGGCGCTCCCCCATATCCGGCTCGATGCGGCGCTGGAGTTCCTGCTCGGGGATCACCTCGAATAACGGGTGGGTGACCCGCTGTGCTCGAGGGGCGCCCACAGGAGAGAATGCGATGAACGATCAGACAAGATGGCGCACCGATGACGCCGCTCCCCTGCAAGGCAAGGTGACGCTGGAGCCCGCGCCCTCGGTGGCAAGCGAAGTGCAGCCACCGGCCCCGGCCCGGCGGCTGGAAGAGGAGAGCTTCGAGCCTCTGGACGCGCTGGACGAGCTCACCGAGGTGGAGCCCGCGCTTAACGTCAGGCCTCGGCGCCGTCATCGTCTGCTGGCCTGGGGGCTGGGCGGGGTGGGGCTGCTGTCGCTTGGCCAGTTTGGCGCTTTTCTGGTGGATCAGTTTGCCGCCTCCCCCTTCTGGGGTGGGGCCTGGCTGCTCGCCTCCGGCCTGGTGGCGGTGGGCACCGCCGGGGTGGCGGGGCGCGAATGGCTGCGGCTGCGCACCTTGAAGCGGCGCCAGGATGTGCGCTCAAGAGCCGAAGATCTGCTGGCCCACCAGGGGGTGGGTCAGGGGCAGGCCTTCTGCGAGGCCCTGGCCGAGAAGAGCGGTGACAAGGGGCGGGAAGGGTATCGCACCTGGCTATCCCAGCTTGACGAGAGCCACAGCGATCGGGAAGTGCTGACCCTCTACAGCCAGCTGGTGCTCACCGAGCGGGACAAGCTGGCCCAGGCCCGCGTCGCCAAATGGTCGGGGGAGGCCGCCGTGCTGGTGGCCCTGAGCCCGCTCGCCACCGTCGACATGATGCTGATGCTCTGGCGCAACCTGCGGATGATCGAGGACATCGCCGATGTCTATGCCATCGAGCTCGGCTACTGGAGCCGCATCCGCCTCATTCGCCAGGTGTTTCGCAACATGCTCTATGCGGGGGCCACCGAGCTGGTGACCGAGGTAGGGATGGATCTGCTGGGGGCCGAGCTGACCGCCAAGCTCTCCGCCCGCGCTGCCCAAGGGGTCGGGGCCGGGTTGCTCACCGCGCGCCTCGGGATGCGTACTATGGAAGCCTGTCGTCCGCTCCCCTGGTGTGCCGACGAGAAGCCGAAACTGGGCGAGTTGCGCAAGCGGCTGATCGGCCAGTTGGCGGGTTATCTCAACAAGTCGTGAGGTGGCTGGGATTCGATAGGGATGTCACAAATAATTTACAATTGTCAAAAGCAGCCGACCCCGGGGTCGGCTGCTTTTTTGAGGGGCAAACCGTTACAGTGATCCCATGACTCAACGACCAGTGACCGCCCGGATGGCGGCTGGCACCCGAAGGATGGGATCACTCATGGCAAGTCTCTACACGGCCCGCCAACCGGATGGGCAGGGCAGGATCCACTACACGGACGAGGAGCACGGCACCTGGCGGATCCTGATTGCACGCCAGCTTGCGGCGCTCGATGGCAAGGCCTGCGACGAATACCAGGCCGGACTGGCACGCCTCGACCTGCCTCTGGACCGCATCCCCCAGCTAGGCGAGATCAACGCTGCCCTGATGCCCGCCACCGGCTGGTCGGTGGCGGCGGTGCCGGCCCTCATCTCCTTTGATCACTTCTTCGCGCTGCTCGCTGATCGCCGTTTTCCCGTCGCCACCTTCATTCGCCGCCGGGACGAGCTCGACTACCTGCAAGAGCCCGACATCTTCCACGAGATCTTCGGCCACTGCGCCATGCTGACCAACCCGGCCTTTGCCCACTTCACCCACCTGTATGGTCGGCTCGGACGCCATGCCAGCAAGGAGGAGCGGGTCTATCTGGCGCGGCTCTACTGGTTCACGGTGGAGTTCGGTCTCCTGCAGGGGGAGGAGGGGCTGCGCATCTACGGCGGCGGCATTCTCTCCTCCATCGGCGAGACCGCCTATGCCCTCTCGGGTAAGCCCGAGCTGCAACCCTTCGATCTGCTGGAGATCCTGCGTACCCCCTATCGCATCGACATCATGCAGCCGACCTATTTCGTGCTGCCTCGTCTCGATACCCTCTATGGTCTGGAGGGGCAGGGGATCATGGCGGCCGTGGCCGAGGCCCGTCGTCTTGGCCTGCGTCCACCCCGCTTTGCCCCCATTGCCGGCAAGCAGGCGAGCTGACCCGTATTCATTCCCACGATGTTTCATGAAAGGAGTCCCGAATGACTGAACTGGCGAGTCAACGATGCGAGGCGTGCCGCGCCGATGCCCCCAGGGTGAGCGATCAGGAGTTGGGGGAGCTGATGCACCTCATCCCCGACTGGCAGCCCCTGGTGGTCAACGGCGAGCTGCAACTGCGTCGTGAATTTGTGTTTCGCAACTTCAAGGAGGGGCTGGCGTTCACCAACCGCCTCGGAGAACTGGCGGAGGCGGAGTTCCATCATCCGGCGATCTTGCTTGAATGGGGCAAGGTGACCGTGAGCTGGTGGACCCACAAGATAGGCGGCTTGCATCGCAACGACTTCATCATGGCAGCCCGCACCGACGGTCTGATGAAGTAACCGCCGTCTGGCGCCAACGCAGACAGGGCCTGCCCGGTGAAAGCGGGGCAGGCCCGCATTTTTGTGGGGGAGCGCTCGCACTGGCGGGATCGAGTCTGTATTATCCCGTTATTCAGAATGTTAGCTAGGAAGTGTGTGCCGAATGCGTCTTGAAGTCAGCTGTGAAGACCGTCTGGGCCTGACCCGGGAATTGCTCGACCGACTGGTGGAGCACAACATCGATCTGCGCGGCATCGAAATCGATACCTCAGGCATCATCTATCTCAATTTTCCCGAGCTGGAGTTCCGTGACTTTCAGCATCTGATGCCGGAAATTCGCCGCATTCCCGGCGTCTATGACGTCAAGACCATCCCCTACATGCCCTCCGAGCGGGAGCACCACGAGATAGAGGCCCTGCTCAAGGCGCTGCCGGACCTGGTCTTCTCCCTCGACAGCAAGGGGCGGGTGACCCAGGCCAACCAGGCCGCCCTCACCACCCTGGCGTTGCCACCGGACGAGGTGCGCGGCGTGGCGATCGCCTCCCTGGTCAAGGGCTTCTCGTTTGGCCGCTGGCTGGAGTCGGGGGAGATCAAGCCCCAGACCTGCAAGCTCAGCCTCGGCGGCGAGGAGTACCTCGGCGATCTGATGCCGCTGTTTGTGGCCGAGGAGAAGGGCAGGCAGGCTCTGGCCGGCGCCGTGGTGGTGCTCAAGTCCGCCCGCCGGGTCGGCATGCACTTCAGCGCCCTGCACGCGGTGGAAGTGGGGGGCTTTGAACACCTGCAGGCCGAGAGCCAGAAGATGAAGGAGGTGCTGGCCCAGGCGGCGAAGCTCGCGATGCAGGATGCGCCGCTGCTCATCGTCGGCGAGACCGGCACCGGCAAGGAGCTGCTGGCCCGCGCCTGCCACGGCGCCAGCCTGCGCTCCAGCCACCCCTTCATGGCCCTCAACTGCGCCGCCATGCCGGACAACGTGGCGGAGAGCGAGTTGTTCGGCTATGCCCCCGGCGCCTTTGGCAACAACACCGAGGGCAAGCGCGGGGTGCTGGAGCTGGCGAGCGGCGGCACCCTGATGCTGGACGAGATCGGCGACATGTCCCCTCATCTGCAGACCAAGTTCCTGCGGGTACTGCAGGACGGGGTCTTTCGCCGGGTCGGTGACGAGCAGGAGGTGAGGGTCAACGTGCGCTTCATCTGCACCACCCAGAAGCAGTTGCTGGATCTGGTGCACGAGGGCAAGTTCCGGGAAGACCTCTACTACCGCCTCAACGTGCTCAGCCTGGCGCTGCCGCCGCTGCGCGAGCGCAAGGCGGACATCATGGCACTGGCCCAGCAGTTCGTCGCCCGCTTCGCCAGCGAGTTGCAACGTCCCAAGCCGCGCTTTACCCGCAACATGGCCGAGTACCTCACCGCCTACCGCTGGCCGGGCAACGTGCGCCAGCTGCGCAACTGCCTCTACCGGGCCATGACCCTGCTGGAAGGGGACGAGCTCGGCCCCGAGCACGTGGATCTGCCGGTGGCGGCCGATGCCATGCCCCTCATCGACGAGTGGTTCGAAGGGGGGCTCGACGAGGCGGTGAAGCGCTTCGAGAGCCGCCTGCTGGAGCGCCTCTATCCGGCCTTCCCCTCCACCCGCCAGCTGGCCAAGCGGCTCGGCGTCTCCCATACCGCCATCGCCAACAAGCTGCGCGAGTACGGGATTGGCAAGAAGTAGCGGCTGAGCTGCCCGTGGCGTGCGCTGACGCGCACCCCGGGCGGCACTGCGACACCTCGTGACGCACCCTGCGTGCGGGCGGATGGGGCAACCCCCTCGGGCTGATAAGCTCGGTACGACTCCCTTCAGGCTATCCCTTCATGGGCGTCGGCCCACCCCATTGTCGACGTAAACATAAGTGCGGACATCATGCAGTTGTTGTCTTTCATCCGGATTTTTGTGTGGCTGTTGCCACTGGGCTGCACGCTGGTGCTGGCCAATGCGGCCGTGGCGGCGACCTCGGCCGAGCTTCGCAGCGAGCTGGTGCGCCAGACCGTGCTCGACATCCTCAGCTACACCCGCTGGCCCAAGGAGCCTGCAAAGCTTCGGCTCTGCATTGCGGCGCCGACGGAATATGCCGGCGCCCTCTTTGCCATCGAGCGGCAGGCCAACGGGCGCCCGGTGGACGTGCATCGCTACGGGCTCGACGACGAGGCACTGATCCAGCGCTGCGATGTGATCTATCTGGGGGTGCTGGCCCCGGAGCGGCGTCTCCCCCTGTTCGAGCGACTGCAGGGGCACGCCATCCTCAGCATCAGCGAACAGAGCAGGGAGTGCATCGCCGACGCTGTCTTCTGCCTTCAGCCGGACACGGATCGGGTCCGCTTTCGGGTCAACCTGGATGCGCTCGCCCGCAGCGGCGTGCGGGTGCACCCGGCCGTGCTGAAGCTCGCCAAGGCTGACGAGGGCGCACGATGACGACTGCACCCGCAAGCCCCAGGCTCACCCTGCGACAGAGCCTGGGCCGCACCCACATGATGATCTCCCTGACCGCCGTCTGCATGGCGGGCCTGTTCCTGACCATCACGGCGCTGCTGGCGCTGCGCCTCTATGCGGATCACAACCTCGAGCTGGTGGCCCGCGCCATCAGCTACACCTCAGAGGCCGCCGTGGTGTTCGATGACGAGGAGGCGGCGAAAGATGCCCTGGAGACCATCACCTCCCGGGAGGATATCGCGAGCGCCAGCATAGTGCTGCCCGATGGCCAGGTGCTGGCAAGCTGGCGCCGTGCCATCACCACCCCCTGGACTACCCTGGAGCAGCACCTGGCCCGCCTGATCCTGCCGGGGCCGGTGGAAGTGGCCATGGTGCGGGAGAGCCGGGAGATAGCCCGGGTGCACCTGGTGGGGCACGGACAATATCTGCTGCACTTCCTGCTGCAGACCCTGCTGGCGACCCTGGTGCGCCTGTTGCTCAGCATCCTCGGGGCTCTCCACGTGGCGCGCCGCATGCAGCGCTCCATCACGGCGCCCCTCAAGGCCCTGGCCGAGGTCGCCTACAGTGTCAGTCGCCAGCGCGCCCTCAAGCAGCGGGTGCCGGCGGCCAACATCGCCGAGCTGCACGCGCTCGGGGAGGACTTCAACACCCTGCTCGACGAGCTGGAGGCCTGGCAGGCCCACCAGAAGCGGGAAAATGCCAGCCTGCTGCACCGGGCCACCCACGACGCCCTCACCGGCCTGCCCAACCGGGCTCTGTTCGAGGCGCGGCTGGGGCAGGCCATCCAGGGGGATCAGGAGCGCTTCGCCCTGCTCTACCTCGACTGTGATCGCTTCAAGCAGATCAACGACACCCTGGGCCACGGGGTAGGCGACGAGGTGTTGATCGCTCTGGCGCGGCGGGTGCAGCACCAGCTCAGACCGCTGGATCTGGTGTGCCGCCTCGGGGGCGACGAGTTTGTCATCCTGCTCGCCCCGATCCGGGACGAGCACGAGGTGCACGAGGTGATGACGCGGATCCAGCAGGGGATGAGCACCCCTGTGGTATTGAGCGACGGCCGCCACCTCGGGGTGGGCATCAGCATCGGCGCCGCCCTCTACCCCGAGCAGGGGGAGACGGCGGAGGCCCTGTTGCAGTTCGCCGACGACGCCATGTATCAAGCCAAACGACAACGTAAGGAGGAAGAAGCACACAGGAGAACCACGTGAAGTTGAACCGGACATAGTGAAAGGACCATAACAATGATCATTTTGAAGGCGCTAAAAATCGGGCTTGTTGCGCTGCTGCTGGGAGTGCTGGCCGGGTGTCAGAGTGCGCCCCAGGGGCTCACGGCGGAGCAGATCGCCACCCTCAGGGAGCAGGGATTTCAGCTGACCGATGAGGGCTGGACCCTGGATATCTCCAACAAGGTGCTGTTTGCCAACAATGTCGGGGCCCTCACTCCCCAGACCCGCCTGGTGGTGGAGCGTCTTGGCAAGACCCTCATCGGCGTCGGTCTGAACCGGGCCAGGGTGGACGGCCACACCGACTCCAACGGGGAGGCGAGCTACAACGAGCAGCTCTCGCTCAAACGGGCCCGCTCCGTGGCCGATGTCCTGATGTCGGTGGGCATGCCACCTGCGAACCTGGACATCCGCGGCCGGGGTGAAGCGGCGCCCATCGCCGACAACGGCACCGCCGCCGGACGAGCGGAGAATCGCCGGGTCGCCATCGTCATCGACAACGGCTGAGCCATTTTGTCCCTGCGTCGGCATGACGAGGCTGTCTCTGATGTCCGACTGCGTGTGTGATACCACTCTCCTGCCGGGGAGTGGCTCTCTTCCTCCTCCAGCATTGTCCTTCCCTTTCTTCTATTCATCCCGCTGTTTCCGCACCCGCTTCGACGGCGTTGAACCTCCTCCGCTCCTGAGAATCCTGGCTGAGCACCCAGGTCCAGAACTTGATCCAGCACAAGGGTGGCTTTGTTGATATTGGTTATCATTTGCATTATTTGCAGATGGTAGCCACAGTGATGACCCCCCTGTTTACCCCGACCATGACGGGTCTTGCGACCCCGGATCCCCTCGCATTCGCCTTCACCGCCAAGACCTCAGCCCACGCCAGCCGCGGCGGTGCCGGGCCCCTGATGCTCGACGAGGCGGGCTGGCAGGCTTGGTGGCAGCAACCGAGCCAGGCCGAGGCGCGGGCGCTCTACATCCACGTCCCGTTTGCCGCAAGCGCTGCAGCTTCTGCAACTTCTTCGAAAATGGCGCCAATCCGGCGCGCATGAGCCGCTATATGGCGCAATGCTGATCAGTTAAGGATCCATTGACCGATCCTTCTGCTGTAGGACAATCCGGAACCAATCACTAGTTCCGGATTTTTTATGTCTATTGCAAACGATCTGAACGATGTTGTTGAGGCATCTGGCGACATGCTGGCTCGGCTGGCCATTTTTGCCGACCATATTCCCGACGAATGGATTACTGCCGCTGCAGCCTTGTCTGAAAAGGCCACTATCCGCCGACGCCGCTTACCTTCTGATATGGTCTTGTGGCTCGTCGTGGGGATGGCCTTTTTCCGCAATGAGCCCATCTCCGAGGTCGCTCGGCGCCTCAACATCTGTGCAGAAGGGTTGGCCAATGATGCCTTGCTCGCGGACAGTGCCCTGTCTCAGGCCCGTCAGCGACTCGGCAAACAGCCGCTCGAGTGGCTGTTCAAACAGTGCGCCGATGTGTGGGGGCGGGAACGTTATCCTGAAGACCATTGGCACGGTTTACAGGTCTTTGCCATCGATGGGGCCCTGTTCCGAACCCAGGATATGCCTGAACTCAGAGCACATTTCGGCTCGGGTAACACCTCAACCAACCGGCAGACACTCTACCCGATGCTGCGGTTGGTCACGCTCATGAATGTCCGCTCGCATGTCATTGCCAACGCGGCCATCAGCCCGTACCGCAAAGGGGAAATCCCCCTGGCCAGCGAGTTCATTCACTCATTGCCGGACAAGTCAGTGACCCTGCTGG
>NZ_JAGKRI010000377.1:0-28600 GCF_017939255.1 Aeromonas sp. Prich7-2 | reverse complement strand
CCAAGTGAATTTTGCTGCCGAAACCTCCCCGCGAACGGCCAAGGGCTTGATTCATTGAGGTGTTTTTTTACGTGCACCGGCAGCATCTTTGGATGCTCTGACATTGGAGCCGTCCAGGCACCACAGGTCGAAATCGATGAGCCCTTTTTCATTGAGCTTGAGTTGCAGCGCTTCCAGAATGGCATCAATCCGGCCTGCATCCTGCCAACGCCGGAAGGTGTTGTAGACCGAATTCCATGGTCCGAAACGTTCTGGAAGGTCTCGCCAAGGAGCTCCGGTGTGGAGTATCCAGAGAATGCCATCGAGCACTTGGCGCGGTTCACGGGTAGGGCGCCCGATCAGGCTTCGAGAAGGAAACTGGGGCTCGATAAGCCCCCATTGTGCATCAGTCAGCTGATAACGGCGGGACACGGAATGGATCTTAAGCTGTTGAGAAGATGTGAGATTATATCTTCATCACTTTAAGAACACAGCCTAGGGCACTGATGGCGGCCACCAGCGCCATGCCCACGAAGATGCCGCGCCACTCGAAGTGCGACAGGATGAGATAACCGAGTACGGGAGCCAGCACCGGAATGACGCAGATCACGCCGTTGATGAGGGAGAGAGCCATCGCGAGGCGCGCCTGGCTCAGCACATCCCGCAGCACGGTGAAGGTCATGATGTAGAGCGCTCCAGCGCCCACCCCTTGCCAGAAACGCCCCAGATAAAACTGGGCGATGCCGGTCGCCTCCGCCGCCACCAGGGAGGCGACCACGAAGATGAGGGCGCCCCCCAGTACCACGGGGCGCCTGCCATGGCGATCCGCCAGCATGCCCCCCGGCAGCACGGTAGCCGCCATGCCCAGCAGATAGATGGAAAAAGCGGTGTGGATCTGCGCCTCGCTCCCCTGCAGGGTTTGCGCAATGCGGGGCACGGCCACCAGATAGAGATCGATCCCGAGGGGATAGAGGATGATCATCAGAAAAGTACACAGCAGAAACATACCCATGAAGGCTCCATAGCAGCAGGTTTCACCATCACAGGTGCGCTGTCAGCGAGATTGACAACTCAATCCTGCAAAAGCAGAGGAAGATGCCGGGCACTATAGAGCGGGCGGCCTGCCGGGGCCTAGTGACGAGATGGCACTCGGCGATGCGGCGTGCCCTCAAGGCTCAGCGAAGGCGCTCCATTACCTGGCCAGTTGCGTCAAGATGGCGTGGGCCGCCTTGATGCGCGCCTCGTTGGGGTAGTTGCGATTGGCCAGCATGACGACGCCGATCCCTTTGGCCGGCACGAAGGCCACATAGGCCCCGAAGCCGTTGGTCGAGCCGGTCTTGTTGAAGAGCACAGGGTGCCCTGTTGCAGCGGGCGCGGGCGCCGCCGGGTTGGCATTGTAAATCATCGCCGGGGAGTTGCCCGCCAGCAGCGTCTGCTCGCTGACGGGATAGGCGTAACGCTCCCAGCCCAGTCCCTGGGTCATCTCCCCCACCGCATACTGGCCCTGGTGAGTCAGATCGATGGCCTGCTGCATGGCCGCATTATCCACCCCGCTGATGCTGGCCTTCACAAAGCGCAGCAGATCCGCCGAGCTGGTCTTGATGCCGTAGGCCTCGTCCGCCAGCATGCCGGGAGTGACGCGGATGGGCTTATCCTCCTTCGAGTAGCCGTAGGCGTAGTGCCCCATGGCCTGCTCGGGCACATTGAGGTAGGTATGGTACAGGCCAAGCCCCGGCAGGATCGTCTGCTCCATCAGGCGATCGAACGGCTGCTTCATGCTGCTCGCCGCCAGATAGCCAAAGAGCCCGATGCTGGGGTTGGCGTACTGGCGATGGGAACCCGGCGAGTAGGCTGGGGTCCACTGGCGGTAGTAGGCCTGCATCTTCTCGAGCGAATCCACCTCCTCGGGGAATTGCAGCGGCAAGCCGCCCGCGCTGTAGGTAGCCAGCTCCCCCATGGTGATGTTGTCAAAGGCGGATCCCTTGAGCCAGGGGGCGAACAGACTCGCCTTGTCATCGAGCTCGAAGCCCCCCTGCACCACGGCGTAGGCCCCCAGCGTCGCGGTCAGGGTCTTGCTCACGGAACCTATCTCGAACAGGGTCTGCTCGCTGACACCGACCGCGCGCTCCCGATCGGCCACACCGTAGTTGAAATAGTGGGCCTTGCCATCCTTGAGCACGGCCACCGCTATGCCCGGGATCCTGTGCTCCTTGAGCAGCGGCCGGATGCTGGCATCCACCACGGGGCGCAGGGGATCGGTCGCCGCCTTGTCACCGGCATGAGCCAGGCCGGCCCACATCAGGGTGGCCAGAGCGCCCCACAGGATGGATTGTCGTTGTTGCATTGCATGTCTCCTGACTGTCGTTAGCAAGGCATCGCCATGGCGGCGAGTGATGAACCCAGCATAGTCCCGCGAGGTGTGCTGCCGATGAGGCTCTGTGAAGTCGGTGTAAAGCCGCCCCCTCTTTTTACCCATGAAAAAGGGGAGCCATGGCTCCCCTTCAATCACCTTGCAACGCAGGCTTATTTCTTGCCCGGGTTGTCCCAGATCCCCTCTTCCAGCTGACTGCGCAGCTCCGGGTACTTGTTGGCATCGAAGGTGGGGACGCGCCCCAGCTTGAGCTGGTCGTTGTAGTCCTTGGCCAGCTTGATGGCGACGCCGGAGAGCAGCAGGATGGCCACCAGGTTGACGATGGCCATCAGCCCCATGGAGACATCCGCCAGAGCCCACACGGTCGGTAGCTCGCCCACGGAGCCGAACATCACCATGCCCAGCACGAACATCCGGAACAGCATCAGGCCGCCCTTGTGGTTGTGCTCGAGGAACACCAGGTTGGTCTCCGCATAGGAGTAGTTCGCCACGATGGAGGTGAAGGCGAAGAAGAAGATGGCCGCTGCGATGAAGATGTTGCCACCGCCGCCCACCTGGGAGGAGAGCGCACGCTGGGTCAGCTCGACACCGGTCACACCGGAGCCCGGCTCGAACTGGCCGGACATCAGGATGATGGCGGCAGTACAGGTACAGATGACGATGGTATCGAGGAAGACACCCAGCATCTGCACATAACCCTGGGAGGCCGGGTGCGGCGGATAGGGGGTGGCGGTGGCGGCAGCGTTGGGGGCAGAGCCCATGCCCGCCTCGTTGGAGAAGAGGCCGCGCTTGATGCCGTTGATCATCGCCTGGGAGATGGCATAGCCCATGGCGCCGGAACCCGCCTGCTCGATGCCGAACGCAGACTTGATGATCAGGGCCAGCACGCCGGGCAGCTCGCTGATGTTCATGGCCACCACGAACAGCGCCATCAGGATGTAGGCGAGCGCCATGAAGGGCACCACCAGCTCGGCGAAACGGGCGATGCCGCGGATGCCGCCGAAGATGATGAGGCCGGAGAGCACCACCAGGGCCAGACCGCTCACCCAGTCAGGGATGCCGAAGGCGACGTTCATGGCCAGGCTGATGGAGTTGGCCTGCACCGCGTTGAACACCAGACCGAAGGCCAGCAGCAGGCAGAGGGAGAAGACCACCCCCATCCAGCGCATGCCGAGGCCGCGCTCCATGTAGTAGGCGGGACCGCCCCGGTAGTTGCCATCCTCATCCTTGACCTTGTAGAGCTGGGCCAGGGTGCTTTCCACGAAGGCGGTGGCCATGCCTATGAAGGCAATCAGCCACATCCAGAAGACGGCGCCAGGGCCACCCAGATAGATGGCGACGGCCACACCGGCCAGATTGCCCGTCCCGACGCGAGCCGCCAGGCTGGTACACAGAGCCTGGAAGGAGGAGATGCCGGCGCTGTCGGATTTGCGACTGTTGCGCAGGACCGAGAACATGTGCCCGAAGTGGCGGATCTGGATAAAGCCCAGGCGGAAGGTAAAGAAGATACCGACCCCGATCAGCAGGTAAATGAGCACGGCTCCCCACATCAGGTCGTTAATCATTGCAATCAAGGTGTCCATAATTCTCTCGTTGTTATCACATCCATGGCCAGTCTGCGCTGACCGCTCTCTGTCAATTTCCGAACCAGCATTGCGCCGAAGGGGCGGAATCTAGCATAGCGAGGGAATTCAGAATAGTGACAGGGCTCACTGGGGAGACAAAAAACGAGCAATTTGATGCAAAAAAGCTTCATTTAGCACGCAATAAATCAACAAAAATTGATGCGCTACCCAGCGCCCTTACAAATTAGAGCCAATAGAGAACCAATTTACAACTCATCCCATGGGGGTAAAAACCGCTGAGTGAAACGACATCAGGGAGACAAGCGTTTGCTTCTCATGCCTCATCGGCAAGGGGTTGTAACGCAAAACGTTTTACACGTAATTAAATTTCAAGTAGCTGACAGAACTATTTATGTGACCTACCGCACAAATTCATGAATCCACCAAAATAATTGCGCTTTTCCATGTCGGAGCCAGCCGCCACACCATGAATAAAACTCGTTTTTTATCAAACACTTTCACCAGACAGCCGGTACCGCTTTCACCACCTGGCTGATTCGCATACAAGCCCCCCTATTGCAGGATGCGCCACATCCGTATTAATTAGGCAGGCAATGACGATGGGGCCTGCCCATCGCCCCTTTCTGAGCCTGAGCCGCCGGGATCTTGTAATTTAATTTCAGAACTGCCGTCTCATGCCCGCCACCCTGGGATTGCTCCCTCATAAAGAGATGATATTTGCCATGGCCGATAAATTGACCCAGCTGAAAGCCCTGACCACAGTGGTTGCCGATACCGGCGACATCGAAGCCATCAAGCGCTACCAGCCCATCGATGCCACCACCAACCCCTCTCTGGTACTCAAGGCCTCCGAGATCCCCGAGTACGCAACCCTGATCCAGGACGCCATTGCCTGGGCCAAATCCCAGAGCCAGGACAAGGCACAGCAAATCATCGACGCAGGCGACAAGCTGGCGGTCAACATCGGCCTCGAAGTGCTGAAAATCGTCCCGGGTCGCATCTCCACCGAAGTGGACGCCCGCCTCTCCTTCGACACCGACGCCAGCATCGCCAAGGCCCGCAAGCTGATCCGCCTCTACAACGAAGCCGGTATCAGCAATGATCGCATCCTGATCAAGCTGGCCTCCACCTGGGAAGGGATCCGTGCCGCCGAGGTGCTGGAGAAAGAGGGTATCCAGTGCAACCTGACCCTGCTGTTCTCCTTCGCCCAGGCTCGTGCCTGTGCCGAAGCCGGCGCCTTCCTCATCTCCCCCTTCGTCGGTCGCATCCTCGACTGGTACAAGGCCAAGAACGGCCGTGATTACACCGCCAGTGAAGATCCGGGCGTGGTCTCCGTCACCGCCATCTACAACTACTACAAGCAGCACGACTACCCGACCGTGGTCATGGGCGCGAGCTTCCGCAACACCGGCGAAATCCTGGAACTGGCCGGCTGCGACCGCCTGACCATTGGCCCCGCTTTGCTGGAAGAGCTGAGCAAGGCCGAAGGCACCGTGGTGCGCAAACTGGACTACACCGGCGAGCGCACAGCCAAACCGGCCCCGATGACCGAAGCCGAATTCCGCTGGGAGCTGAACCAGGACGCCATGGCCGTCGAGAAGCTGGGGGAAGGCATCCGCCTGTTCGCCATCGACCAGGGCAAGCTGGAAACCATGCTGGCAAGCCATCTGTAAAGCCGCTCGCCACACGGCTCTCACAGAGCGAAGTGGCACCGCAAAAACCGGGCTCCCGAAAGGGCAGCCCGGTTTTTTTGTGCCTGTTTCCGGTTGTCACAACTTCGTCATAAAAACGTTTTATTTTCAAAGGCGTCGTGTTATACGGATGGTGAAAACCATAAAACCAAGGAGGGAGCCATGGACATGTTCAACTTCGATTTTGACGAGGTCGTTGAGCTGGGTTCACGTAGCCGCGGGACAACGGGAAAAAAACGCAAATGGCGTGAGATTGAGGCGCTTAAAGACAAGCACCGCCTGCAAAAGGAGCTGCAGGCCATCGACATCGCCTATGAAGGATCGGACGACCTGGAGCTCTGATACGCCCACGTCGCCCATATTTCACTCCAGCGAGTGGAGCCATAAAAACAGCGCCCCGGATTGACCGGGGCGCTGTTTTTATGGGTGAACCTCCTTTCAGGCTGCAGGCAGCGAAAGCTGTTTGGCCAGCGCCTGGAAGTGCTGGCTTACCTCCGCCCCGAACAGGGGATCATTGATGGCCCGGTTCTGCCAGAGCTGTTCGAGATGACGCCAGTCATCCTCGGTCAGGGAGTCGCGCAGATGGGGGAAGATGGCCCCTTCCTCATAGTTCATGTGCGCCTCCTGCTGCTCGATGAACTGCTCCAGACGGGCCACGAACTGATCCAGCGGGATGACCGCATCCATCAGGATCATCTCCACCATCTCCTTGAGCTCGGTCCCTGCATCCAGCAGACGGGCGTGCTCCTCGTGCAGCCGGTTGGCCACCTCCCCCTCCACCACCCTGTATTTCAGGTAGTAGTCATAAATCATGTCTTCCTTCGGGTGGTGGTACTTGTCGGATACCTCGCGCAGATAATCCACCACATCCCGCAGCAGGAAGTAGCTCACCGGCTGCTCATTGCGAATGGCCGCCAGCTTTTGCTTGAGCAGCGTCAGCAACCGGGTGATGTTGAGGTGGTCCTTATGCAGACTGGATAACATGGGCACTCCTTGCACTGAAATGAGAAAACGTCTGTCTCGAGTATACGGTCATTTATTGCCTGAACTTTGCACTCAATCAAGTCGGATGCAGACAGCGGCTGCACCAGCCTCTCACCACAGGGGGCACAGGGGACACCATTTCCCCTGTGCATGCACGGCGTCAGGCCGCCGGATCGGCGCAGACCGAGAGCCAGTCGATGGGGTTGCGTCCCTGCTGGACCAGCAGGCGATTGGCCTCGGAGAAGTGGCCGCAACCGATGAAACCGCGATGGGCAGAGAGCGGGCTGGGATGGGGGGCGCTCAGCACATGGTGGCGCGACCGGTCGATGAAACGCCCTTTCTTCTGGGCATGAGCGCCCCACAATAGGAAGACGACTCCCTGGCAATGGGCATTGATCCGTTCGATGACTCGATCGGTAAAAGTCTCCCACCCCAGGTGGGCGTGAGAGTGCGCCATGCCCGCCTGGACCGTCAGCACCGTATTGAGCAGCAGCACTCCCTGTCTGGCCCAGGATTCCAGGAAGCCGTGATTGGGTGTGACAAAACCCGGCAGATCCCGCTGCATCTCCTTGTAGATGTTGACGAGGGACGGCGGCGTGCGCACTCCGGGCAAGACGGAGAAACAGAGGCCGTGCGCCTGGTCCGGGCCGTGATAGGGATCCTGCCCCAGGATCACCACCTTGACGTCATCCAGCTCGGTCAGTTTGAAGGCATTGAAGACCTCGGTCGCCGGGGGATAGATCACCTTGCCCGCCTCCCGCTCGGCCCTGACGGTGGCCAGGGTGTCCATGAAATACGCCTGCTCTTTCTCCGAACCAATCACATCTTTCCAGGTCAGCACACCCGTCTCCTCTCGTTGTGGATCCACTCCTTCCATCCTGGCTGGCATGCCAGCCTCTCCCCACTCCCCGCCTTCTGTCCAGCTTGGCACCGCTATCTCCTCGGTCAATAGAGCAAGGGGCTCAGGATAGGGTCCTCGCCCCCAAGACGCAACCGCATGGAGGTCAGGCTCAGCCTTGCCAGCCTGGGAAGTGGCGGCGGCGTTCACGGGCAATGACCGAGGCTGCGTCGACACAGGAATAACAGGACGTCCTTCGGACAGGCCTCATGGGCAGGCCGGTTTTCGCTGACGCCAGAAATAAACCCTAAAGGTGTAGTTAAATCACTAGATATGAATAATAAAAAATGCATAATTCATATATCTTACAAAAACAGAAAAATGATCTGTTTTTGATTCAACTCAATGATTTAATCCCTTTCAATGCACGCAAAATGGGGCTTTATTGATTTGGATCAATTTTCGTAATATTACCGTCGTGGTATATATGGCCCCAACGAAGTAAAGGTGTAAGGCAAGGCCCCGTTAAATCATTCCTTCCAAGAGGTGGTTTAAAAACATCAGGGTAATGTGCTTACCGTTGAATCCGCTTTCCTATGAGGAGTCATACCATGATCAAGGGCATCCAAATCACCCAGTCCGCCAACGCCGCTCTGCTGAACTCTTTCTGGCTGCTGGACGAAGAGAAACAACAGGCTCGCTGCATCTGCGTCAAGGGCGACAGCTTTGCCGCCGATCAGGAAGTCAGCCTCTCCGACCTGGGTCAATTCGAATACCGTGAACTGCCGGTTCAGCAAGAGCCTGTGGTCGAAGGGGGTCAGCACCTGAACGTCAACGTACTGCGCCGCGAAACCCTGGAAGACGCCATCGCCAACCCGGAAAAATACCCGCAGCTCACCATCCGCGTCTCCGGTTACGCCGTGCGTTTCAACGCCCTGACCCCGGAGCAGCAGCGTGACGTGGTAACCCGCACCTTCACCCAGAGCCTGTAAGGCGCCCTGCGTAAAGAGATAAAAAAACGGCCCCTCGGGCCGTTTTTTCATGGGTGATGATCGCCGCCGGAACCTGGGTCAGCTTCGCAGGTCCACCGGCATGACCGCCACGGGTTTCGCCAGGGCGTCCTGCATGGTGGCCTCGTCGAGCTGATCGCAGTAACGGGCCACCACCAGGGTCGCCACCCCGTTGCCGATGAGGTTGGTCAGGGCGCGCGCCTCCGACATGAAGCGATCAATCCCGAGGATCAGCGCCAGCCCGGCCAGCGGCAGATGCCCTACCGCCGAGATGGTGGCTGCCAGCACGATGAAGCCACTCCCCGTGACTCCGGCCGCCCCCTTGGAGGAGATAAGCAGCACCACCAGCAGGGTGAGCTGATGGAACAGGTCCAGCGGGGTGTTGGTCGCCTGAGCGATGAAGACGGCAGCCATGGTCAGATAGATGGAGGTACCGTCCAGGTTGAATGAGTAACCGGTCGGGATCACCAGACCCACCACCGATTTCTTGCAGCCCAGCGCCTCCATTTTCACCAGCATGCGCGGTAATACGGATTCCGACGAGGATGTTCCGAGCACGATCAACAGCTCTTCCCGGATATAGGCAATAAAGCGCACAATGCTGAAGCCATTGGCTTTGGCGATACTGCCGAGCACCAGAAAAATAAACAGCAGGCAGGTCAGATAGAAGCTAGCAATTAATTGCCCCAGCTGAACCAAAGAACCAATACCGTATTTCCCTATGGTAAATGCCATGGCGCCAAATGCCCCGATCGGCGCCAGTTTCATGATCATGTTGATGATGCCGAAAATAACCTGGGAGAAACCATCGATGATATTGAAGATGGGTTTTCCCTTCTCCCCGATATGATGCAGGGAAAATCCGAACAGGACGGCAAACAGCAACACCTGGAGTATATTGCCGCCGGCAAAGGCACCGATGACGCTGGCCGGTATCACATCCAGCAGGAAGGGAATTATCCCCTGGGACTGGGCCTGATCCGCATAGACGGAGATGGCGCTGGCGTCGAGTGAGGAGGGATCCACATTCATACCGGCCCCAGGCTGCAGCACGTTGACCACGCACAGACCGATGATCAGGGCCAGGGTGCTCACCACTTCAAAATAGATCAGCGCAATGGCACCGGTTTTGCCCACCGCCTTCATGCTTTCCATGCCGGCAATGCCGGTGACCACGGTACAAAAAATGACGGGGGCGATGATCATCTTGATTAATTTAACGAAGCCATCACCAAGGGGTTTCATATCTGCGCCCAGACTCGGATAGACATGTCCCAGACATATTCCGATGGTGATTGCCAATATCACCTGAAAATAGAGGCTACTGACAATTTTCTTGTGCATGCTCAACGTCCTGTTAATAAGTGTGACTCCACTGACAGCAAATAGCGCATGCAGCAGTCTGCGGCGAGAAATAGTGTTATCTCACCCGCTTCATACCTTTTTGCCATCCTGACGGTCGCTACTTTTGCATGTCATAAGAAGCAAATAAGAGACATCAATCACACAATATATTTAACATCATTAACACCACAGAAACGTGGTCGCAATGGACGCTGAAGAGCACCAAATGAAAATGACGGAAATAAAAATGCCCCGCATGGCGGCAATGCTGTTCACTTAAGAGAATTTGAGTTCCAGTCCACGTAGTATCAGGACAAAAAATCGAGGGAGGCATGATGCCTCCCTCTTTCTATTGCAAGCCCCGCTGGATAAAGGCTGGAGGAAGATCGACTGGACACAGCCTTGCCCCCTCAACTCAAATCCAATTTATGAATAATCAGTCAAAAAAGTGCTTATCTGAACAGCATTGCCCGCATGGCGGGGCATTTTTGATAGTAAAAATCGCGATCAGGCGGAGGTATCGAGGGGCTCGAAGCTCTTGACGAGATCGTCGATGGCCTTCATCTGCTTGAGGAAGCCTTCCAGCTTCTCCAGCGGCAGGGCGCTCGGGCCGTCGCAGCGGGCAATTTTCGGATCCGGGTGGGATTCGATAAAGAGACCGGCCAGGCCCACCGCCATGCCGGCACGGGCCAACTCGGTCACCTGCTCGCGGCGACCGCCGGAGGCCGCCCCCAGGGGATCACGGCACTGCAGGGAGTGGGTGACGTCAAAGATGACCGGATAGCCGCCGGTGCTCTTCTTCATGACGCCCAGACCCAGCATGTCCACCACCAGGTTGTCATAGCCGAAGTTGGCACCGCGCTCGCAGAGGATCAGGCGATCGTTGCCACACTCCTCGAACTTGTCGGTGATGTTCTTCATCTGGCTTGGGCTCAGGAATTGCGGCTTCTTGATATTGATGACGTTGCCGGTGCGGGCCATGGCCTCCACCAGATCGGTCTGGCGCGCCAGGAAGGCGGGCAGCTGGATGACGTCGACCACCTCGGCGACCGGTTTGGCCTGATGGGGCTCATGCAGATCGGAGATCACCGGCATGCCGAAGGTCGCTTTCAGCTCCTGGAAGATCTTCATCCCCTCTTCCAGACCCGGGCCGCGATAGGAGTGGATGGAGGAGCGGTTGGCCTTGTCCCAGCTCGCCTTGAACACGAACGGGATGCCGAGCTTGCTGGTCACTTCCACGTACTTCTCGCACACCGCCATCGCCATGTCGCGGGATTCCAGCACGTTCATGCCGCCGAACAGCACGAAAGGTTTGTCGTTGGCGACGTCGATCTGGTTGACCTTGATATTCTTCTGTTCCATCTCAGGGATCCTTAATGGAGGGGTTTGGGACTGAGGTCCAGGGTGGCCAGCTGGGTTTTCAGCACATCGGCCACGGGATCATCAGGGCATTGTTCAATAAAGTATTCGAAATCGTCGGCGGCAAAGCGCGGGCAATCGAGTTGCTCATAGATGAAGCCCCGATCCCGCGTCTCCAGCGGATCGCCGGGCTTCATGCGCAGCAGCAGCTCGCTGCAGCGCAACGCCTCCGTCATGCGCTCCTCGCGCAGCAGGGCGCCCTTGCTGACATTGAGCAAGCGCTCGATGATCTCCCACTGCCCCGATGGCTGCAGATGATCATCGCTCAGACTCTCCAGGTTGCCGAGGGCACCGCGCAGCAGCAGTTCGATGCGGTGCCGGCTCAGTTCATCACCGTTGAAGGGGTCCACATAGACCTCCCCGTCCAGACCGGCAAAACTCAGGAGGAAATGGCCGGGGAAGCAGATCCCCTCCACATCCAGCCCTATCTTGCGACCCAGCTGGATGAGGAGGATGCCGAGACTGACCGGGATCCCCTTGCGCCTTGCCAGCACCTGGTCCAGATCGCAGTTGGCGGACGAGAAGTAATCCTGCCAGTCGCCACGAAAGCCCAGGGTCTGGTAGAAACCCTGCAACAGCTGACGGCGCACCTCGTCGCAGTCTCCCTCGGCAATCGTCTCGTCCAGCCAGGCATCGAGGCGGGCAAGCTCGGCCTCTCCCGTGCCGCCATGGCCCCGGATCTCGTCGCTCACCGACAGCGCCAGCTCGGCCAGATCGTGAGCCTCGAAGTCGGTCCACTCATCCACACGTATCATCGTCATCCTTCCTAGCCGAACAGGCTGGCCTGCTTTTGCACCGCAAGCTTGGCGATAAAGAAGATCCACCCCAGTGCGCCCAAGAAGGCAAACCAGCGGATGCCGTTGCTGCGGGCCAGGCGCAGCGCCATCATGGCCAGAAACGCCACCACCAGGATGGATGTCAGCTTCTCGGCCAGCCAGGGGATGGCGTTGTTGAGGGGGTTGAGACCCAGCACCATGCAGAGCAGCGCACCGGAGAGCACCACCAGGCCGTTGAGCCAGCCGCTGATCTTGAGGGTGCGGGCGCCCCCTGCCAGCGCGGAGCCGGTCTGCAACCAGTAAAAGCGCAGGATAAACATCAGCACGGCCCCGGCAATCAGGGTGAGGTGCAGATGCTTGAGAACAACATACATAAGATTTCCTTGAACAGGGGCAGACCGGGCCCGCCCGTCATATCACTGAGCCAGGCGCCCCAGGGTCACCCGCTCGTTATCGCCGTAATCGCGCACGGTTTCCACCTGGACGTAGCCTTGTTGCAGCAGGAGTTGACGCACCGCCTCCCCCTGATCCCAGCCGTGTTCCAGCAACAGCCAGCCACCTGGCACCAGATGGGCGGGCGCCTGGGTGACGATGAGGCGGATATCCGCCAGCCCCTGCTCCTCCGCCACCAGGGCGGAGCGCGGCTCGAAGCGCACGTCCCCCTCGTGAAGATGGGGGTCCGTCCCGTCGATGTAAGGCGGGTTGGAGACGATCATCGCAAAGCGCGGTGCATCCGAGAGCGGCGCAAACCAGCTGCCGTCGCGCACCTCGATGGGCAACCCCAGGGCGGCGCTGTTGGTGCGGGCCAACGCGGCCGCGGCCGGCATCCTGTCCACCGCCCATACATCGGCATCCGGTCGCTCAGACTTGAGTGCAAGGGCGATGGCACCGGTGCCCGTGCCCAGATCCAGCAGGGCGCAGGGGCCGCCCGGCAGGCGGGCCAGCGCCTGTTCCACCAGCACCTCGGTATCGGGGCGCGGGATCAGGGTGGCCGGGCTCACTTTCAGCGGCAGCGACCAGAACTCCCGCTCGCCAATGAGGTGGGCAATGGGCTCACCATTGAGGCGACGGGCAAGCCAGCCCGACAGGGTCGCCTGCTGGGCGGCATCGAGCTCGTGCTCCGGCCAGGTCATCAGATAGCTGCGCCGGCAATCCAGCAGATGACAGAGCAGGGCATCGGCGTCGGCACGGGGGGATTCCCCGGAGGCCAGGGTCGCCATGATATGGGCGCGGGCCTGCTGGATCTGCATCAGTTGCTCTCGGCCAGGGAGGCGAGCTGATCCGCCTGATACTCCTGCACCAGGGGGGTGATCACGCAGTCCAGATCCCCTTCCAGGATGTCGCCCAGACGATAGAGGGTGAGGTTGATCCGGTGCTCGGAGAGACGCCCCTGGGGATAGTTGTAGGTGCGGATGCGCTCGGAGCGATCCCCGGAGCCCACCAGGTTGCGGCGGGTACTCTGCTCGGCGGCGCGGTGGCGTTCGTCCTCGGCCGCCTGCAGGCGAGCGGAGAGCACCGACATCGCCTTGGCGCGGTTCTTGTGCTGGGAGCGCTCGTCCTGGCACTCCACCACCAGCCCGGTGGGCAGGTGGGTGATGCGGATGGCGGAGTCGGTCTTGTTGACGTGCTGGCCGCCGGCACCGGAAGCGCGGAAGGTGTCGATCTTCAGCTCGGAGGGGTTGATCTCCACCTGCTCGGCTTCCGGCACTTCCGGCAGCACGGCCACGGTACAGGCGGAGGTGTGCACCCGGCCCTGGGATTCGGTCTCGGGGACTCGCTGCACCCGGTGGCCGCCGGACTCGAACTTGAGGCGGCCGTAGACGTGCTCGCCGTCCACCTTGGCGATCACCTCCTTGTAGCCGCCGTGTTCGCCGTCATTGCAGCTGACGATGGAGACACGCCACCCCTGACGCTCGGCGTAGCGGGAGTACATGCGGAACAGATCCCCCGCGAAAATGGCCGCCTCGTCGCCACCGGCACCGGCACGGATCTCCAGATAGCAGTTGTTGTCATCCTTGGGGTCGCGCGGCAACAGCATCACCTGAAGCGCCTGCTCCTGCTCCTCGAAGGTCGCCTTGGCGAGCGGCAGTTCCTCCTGCGCCATCACCCGCAGCTCGGCATCCTCTTCCTCCAGCATCAGCCGGGTGGTCTCGAGGTTCTCTTCGGCCTGGCGGAAACGCTGGAAGGCGTGAACGATATCTTCCAGCTGGGCGTATTCCCGGGTCAGGGCGCGGTATCTGTCCTGATCCGAGGCGACCCCGGGCTCCCCGAGCAAGGCCTGTACTTCTTCATGGCGCTCGATGAGGCCTTCCAGCTTTCTGATCAATGAGGGGTTCATGACTCTTGGATTCTCGATGGAGGACGGGACGGCAAAGGGCCGTCCCAACACTATGATTCTTGTGACAATCCCAGCACCTGACGCAGTTGGGCCAGCTTGTGGCTGTCCCCCTGGGCGGCGGCCTGGCGCAGGGCCTGGGTCGGTGCGTGGATCAGCTTGTTGGTGAGGCGATGGGCCATGGCCTTGAGCGCCTGCTCGGCATTTTCACCCTGTTGCAGGGCCAGCAAGGCCCGCTGCAACTCTTCGTCGGCGACCTGCTGTGACTGATGGCGATAATCGCGAATGAGATCCACCGAGTGCTGGCTGCGATACCAGCCCATGAACTCGTCGCGCTCTTCCTGCACGATGAGTTCCGCCTCGGCGGCCGCCCGCTTGCGGGTCTCCAGGTTCTGCTCGATGATGCCCTGCAGATCGTCCACCGTGTAGAGATAGGCATCGGAAAGCTCGTCCACCTCGGCTTCGATGTCGCGGGGCACGGCGATATCCACCAGGAACATGGGCTTGAAGCGACGCGCCTTGAGCGCCCGCTCCACCATGCCCTTGCCGATGATGGGCAGGGGGCTTGCCGTGGAGCTGATGACGATGTCCGCCTCGTGCAGGTAGTCCGGGATCTCCTCCAGAGTCATTACCTGGGCACCGAACTCCTCTGCCAGCAACTGGGCCCGTTGCAGGGTCCGGTTCGCCACCATCATCCGGGTCACGCTCTGCTCGCGCAGGTGGCGGGCCACCAGTTCGATGGTTTCACCGGCGCCCACCAGCAGCACCTTGGTCTGGGAGAGGTCGGAGAAGATACGGCGGGCCAGGCTCACGGCGGCGAAGGCCACCGACACTGCGCTGGCGCCGATCTCGGTGTCGGTGCGCACCCGTTTGGCCACCGAGAAGGATTTCTGGAACAGGCGCTCCAGGGATCCTTTCACCGCATCCGCCTGCTGGGCGTGGGCGTAGGATTGCTTGATCTGCCCCAGGATCTGCGGCTCCCCGAGCACCAGGGAGTCGAGGCCGCAGGCCACCCGCATCAGGTGGCGCACCGCTTCCTCGTCCTGGTGCCGGTAGATGGCGGAGAGCACCTCGCTCGCCTCCAGCGCGTGGAACCGCTGCAACCAGTTCAGCACCTGCTCCCCCTGCCCCTGCTCCAGGCTGCAATAGAGCTCGGTGCGGTTGCAGGTGGAGACGATCACAGCCTCGCTGACGCCAGGCTGCTCCACCAGCTCACGCAGGGCGCGATCGATGCGGTCCGGGCCAAAGGCGACCCGCTCCCGCAAGGCGACACTGGCGGTGTTGTGGTTGATTCCGAGGGCAAACAGACTCATGGGTGGGTGATGATCGTTTCATGCACAGGGTGTAGAGGCCGACAATTGTACGAGAAAGGGTAAGTCTTTAAAAGCAATACGGCCGCCCCTTATACTGTCGCAAACCTCATCTGCGGAGCTCCACCTTGTTGTTGCGTATCTTCTCCCTCGCCTGCCTGCTGGTGCTGGCGGGCTGTACCACCACCCAACCCCAGCGGGATCAGGTCAACTGGCAGCAGGAGCGCGCCCGCCTCGAACGCCTCACACACTGGCAGTTGTCGGGCAAAATGGCCATCATCACCGCCCGCCAGAAGGGCAGCGCTCGCCTCAACTGGCAGCAAAACGGCGACGACTATCGCCTCAACCTCACCAGCCTCATCGGCACCCATATTCTGGAACTCTCCCGCACCGGCGGCGAGGTGACTCTGCTCGACAACGACGGAAAACAGCACCAGAGCCAGGATGCCGAGCTCCTGGTCTATCAGCTCACCGGCTGGCACATTCCGGTGGCCGGGCTGCCTGAGTGGATCAAGGGATTGCCGGGGCAGGCCGAATTCGAGCTCAACCCCGATGCCAGCCTCGCCAGCGTGCGCGACGGCCAGTGGCAGATCGTCTACGGGGACTATCGGGATCAGGACGGCTATCGCCTGCCCCACCTGCTCACCATGACCGGTCAGGAGAGCCGTCTCAAGCTGCAGATCAACGAGTGGACCCTGACACCATGATGCACGACCAGGCGCAGATCCGCTGGCCCGCCCCGGCCAAGCTCAACCTCTTCCTGCACGTCAACGGCCGCCGCCCCGATGGCTACCACGAACTGCAGACCCTCTTCATCTTTCTCAACCACGGCGACTGGCTCGAATTCGAGCCGATCCCCGGCAGCGACCAGCTCACCTTGAGCCCGGCCATACCCGGCGTGCCCGATGAACAGAACCTCATCATCCGGGCTGCGCGACTGTTGCAGAGCCGGTTGGCCAGTCCGCAGGGAGCCCATATCCGGCTGGAGAAGGTACTGCCCATGGGCGGTGGCATCGGGGGCGGCTCGTCGGACGCGGCCACCACCCTCGTGGCCTTGAACCACCTCTGGCAAGCCGGCTTGAGTGAAGACGAGCTGGCCGAGCTCGGCGTGCAGCTGGGCGCCGACGTGCCGGTGTTCGTGCGGGGCAAGGCCGCCTTCGCCGAAGGCGTGGGGGAGCGGTTGCAACAGATCGAGGTGCCGGATGCCTGGTACCTGGTACTCAAGCCCGATTGCCATGTGGCCACCGCCGCCGTGTTCCAGGATCCCGACCTGCCCCGCAACACCCCCAAGATGACCCTGGACAATCTGCTGGCAGGAGAGTGGAAAAACGATTGCGAACTGCTGGTGAAAAAGCGCCACCCCGAGGTTGCCAATGCGCTCGGCTGGTTGCTAGAATACGCGCCGTCAAGAATGACGGGCACTGGCGCCTGCGTCTTTGCTCGATTTGAAGACGAAATGGCTGCTCGAAAGGTGTTGGCAAGAGTGCCGGAAGGCTGGGATGGGTTTGTCGCCAAGGGCGAGAACATATCACCACTCTTCGTCACTTTGCAACAAGTGAGTGATTGGGGTATCGCCAAGCGGTAAGGCAGCGGGTTTTGATCTCGCCATTCCTAGGTTCGAATCCTAGTACCCCAGCCAACTCTCTCCTTGTTGAGGCCGCATCGGGAGGTGTTGACCTCGTCGATGTGTCTTGGGCCAATCTGACGCGATGGCGCTCAAGGTGGATTCCCGTCCACCCACCCTGCGGGTGATGAGACGCCATCCTCGACATCGCCCAGAGACCTTGTCCGTCATCTTGCTAAATCGTTTGCCCCCAAACGATACGGGTCTAAAATCAGACTCCCCACATACTGGATGCAACCCCGAGGTTTCAAACCGTGCCTGACATGAAGCTGTTTGCTGGTAACGCAACGCCGGAACTAGCCCAGAAGATCGCAGATCGCCTGTTTATCAAACTCGGCAATGCTGCCGTAGGTCGCTTTAGCGACGGCGAGATCAGCGTACAGATCAACGAGAATGTACGCGGTGGCGATATCTTCATCATTCAATCCACCTGTGCCCCGACCAACGACAATTTGATGGAATTGATCGTCATGGTGGATGCACTGCGTCGTGCTTCAGCTGGCCGTATCACTGCCGTTATCCCCTACTTTGGTTATGCCCGTCAGGACCGCCGCGTCCGCTCCGCCCGTGTGCCCATCACCGCCAAGGTCGTCGCAGACTTCCTCTCCAGCGTGGGTGTGGACCGTGTGCTGACCGTTGACCTGCATGCCGAGCAGATCCAGGGCTTCTTCGACGTCCCCGTCGACAACGTGTTCGGCAGCCCGGTGCTGCTGGAAGACATGAAGGCCAAGAACCTCGAATCCCCCGTGGTCGTGTCACCGGACATCGGCGGCGTAGTCCGTGCCCGTGCCATCGCCAAGCTGCTGGACGACACCGACATCGCCATCATCGACAAGCGTCGTCCCCGTCCGAACGTCTCCCAGGTCATGCACCTGATCGGCGACGTGGCCGGTCGTGACTGCGTCATCGTCGACGACATGATCGACACCGGCGGCACCCTGTGCAAAGCGGCCGAAGCGCTGAAAGAGCGTGGTGCCAAGCGCGTGTTCGCCTATGCGACCCACCCTGTCTTCTCCGGCACCGCCGTTGAAAACATCAAGAATTCGGTCATCGACGAGCTGATCATCACCGACTCCATCCCGCTCACCCCGGAGATGAAGGCAGTCGGCAAGGTCAAGCAGCTGACCCTCTCCTCCGTGCTGGCCGAAGCGATTCGCCGCATCAGCAACGAAGAGTCCATCTCTGCCATGTTCGAGCATTGATAGACCCTGTCGTGACAAAAACCGCCGAATGGCGGTTTTTGTTTTTTTGGGTGCCTGGCGCCAGCCGCCAGCCTTCACTCGGCAAGAGACGAAAACCTCGGACGAGCCACCCCACCCGAGCCCTTCTGTCCGGCTTTTCCCCGACCTTGCCGCACTTTGGTTGAGTGATCGCCACTCGGCGGCTAGAATATTGCGTCCCATTGCCCCGGGTCATCCGCCCATGGCAAGTAGCGAGTGAAGACATCAAGCGTGACAAGTCAAATCAAACTGATTGTCGGGCTGGGTAATCCCGGCCCCGAATATGCCAAGACCCGCCACAATGCGGGGGCCTGGTATGTGGAGCAACTGGCACGCTGGCACAATGTCAGCCTGCGCGAAGAGCCCAAGTTCTTCGGCCACACTGCCCGCTTCCTGGTGGACGGGCAGGATGTGCGGCTGCTCATCCCGAACACCTACATGAATCTCTCCGGCAAGGCCGTGGCGGCGCTCGCGCGCTTCTACCAGATCGCCCCGGAAGAGATCCTGGTGGCCCATGACGAGCTGGACCTGCCTCCCGGCATCGCCAAGTTCAAGCAAGGGGGCGGTCACGGCGGCCATAACGGCCTCAAGGACATCATCGCCAGAATGGGCAACAACAATAACTTCTTCCGGCTGCGCCTTGGCATCGGCCATCCGGGCGCCAAGGAGCTGGTCGCCGGCTTCGTGCTGACCAAGGCGCCCATCAGTGAGCAGAGTCTGATCGAGGCCGCGCTGGACGAATCCCTGCGCGCCACCGACATCCTGTTCAAGCAGGACATGACCAAGGCCATGAATCGCCTGCACAGTTTCAAGGCCGAGAAAGTCTAGGCTTTCAGCCTGCATCGCCAGGCAGTTCAAGATGACCGGCCCCCTGGCGAGATCCCTCGCCTCGGGGTCAAGCAACACGACACGGGCCGCCCGCGCGGCCCCTTGAAGCATCCATCAACAAGGTAACAATCCATGGGTTTTAAATGCGGTATCGTGGGCCTGCCCAATGTAGGCAAATCCACCCTGTTCAATGCGCTGACCAAGGCCGGCATCGAAGCCGCCAACTTCCCGTTCTGCACCATTGAGCCGAACACGGGTGTGGTCCCCATGCCGGATCCCCGCCTCGACCAGCTGGCGGCCATCATCAATCCGCAGCGTGTCGTGCCGACCACCATGGAGTTCGTGGACATCGCCGGCCTGGTGGCCGGTGCCTCCAAGGGCGAAGGCCTTGGCAACCAGTTCCTGGCCAACATCCGTGAAACCGAAGCCATCGGTCACGTGGTGCGCTGCTTCGAGGACGAGAACATCGTCCACGTGGCGGGCAAGGTCTCCCCGGCCGACGACATCGAGGTGATCAACACCGAGCTGGCCCTCTCCGACCTGGATGCCTGCGAGCGCGCCATCAATCGCCAGTCCAAGCGTGCCAAGGGCGGCGACAAGGATGCCAAGCTGGAAGTGGAAGTGCTGGAGAAGATCAAGGTTGCCCTGGAAAACGGCCAGATGATCCGCGGCATGAAGCTGGACAAGGATGAGCTGGACGCCGTCAGCCACCTCAACTTCCTGACCCTGAAACCCACCATGTACATCGCCAACGTGGCGGAAGATGGCTTCGAGAACAACCCCTACCTGGATCAGGTCCGTGAGATAGCCGCCGCCGAGAACGCCGTTGTCGTGGTCGTCTGCTGCGCCATCGAGGCGGACATCGCCGAGCTGGACGACGAAGACCGCGCCGAGTTCATGGCGGATCTGGGCATCGAGGAGCCGGGCCTGAACCGGGTGATCCGCTCCGGATACGAGCTGCTCAAGTTGCAGACCTACTTCACCGCCGGTGTGAAAGAAGTGCGCGCCTGGACCATTCCGGTAGGCGCCACCGCCCCGCAGGCCGCTGGCAAGATCCACACCGACTTCGAAAAAGGCTTTATTCGCGCCCAGACCATCGCCTTCGACGACTTTATCACCTACAAGGGTGAGCAAGGCGCCAAGGAAGCAGGCAAGATGCGCGCGGAAGGGAAAGACTACATCGTCAAGGATGGCGATATCATGAACTTCCTGTTCAACGTCTAACCCCATGAGAGGCCAGCATTTGCTGGCCTCTTTTTTATCTGGCCAGAGGCGCGATCTGGGTGCGAATGTCGTAAAAAAAACCAGATTGTTGGGCTTTTGCACGACAGCGGCCAATAACTCGCCAAACGCACCCAAATTCGTTTTTTCAAACAAAAAAAGGGTTGACGCCCCAGAGCCAGATACGCATAATTCCGGCCGCACAGTGACGAGGCAACGACTCACTGGAAGCACGGTTGGCTATGTAGCTCAGTTGGTTAGAGCATCGCACTCATAATGCGGGGGTCACAGGTTCGAATCCCGTCATAGCCACCATATCTAGTTGGGGTATCGCCAAGCGGTAAGGCAGCGGGTTTTGATCTCGCCATCCCTAGGTTCGAATCCTAGTACCCCAGCCATTTTTTGAATGATGTTTGATGGTCTCTCTCAGGCATCGTCGTTGGGGTATCGCCAAGCGGTAAGGCAGCGGGTTTTGATCTCGCCATCCCTAGGTTCGAATCCTAGTACCCCAGCCATTTTTGAATGATGTTTGACAGTCTCTGTCGGGCATCGCTGTTGGGGTATCGCCAAGCGGTAAGGCAGCGGGTTTTGATCTCGCCATCCCTAGGTTCGAATCCTAGTACCCCAGCCATTTTTCTGTTCTCTTCCATCTATGTGGTTGACAACAAACGGCTATGTAGCTCAGTTGGTTAGAGCATCGCACTCATAATGCGGGGGTCACAGGTTCGAATCCCGTCATAGCCACCATGTTTGAAAAACGTTCCTTCAATCATCCGATTGCAAAGAACACTGTTGGGGCATCGCCAAGCGGTAAGGCAGCGGGTTTTGATCTCGCCATACCTAGGTTCGAATCCTAGTGCCCCAGCCATTTTTGCTTGTATTCGACGCAAGTCGTGCACAAGACGGCTATGTAGCTCAGTTGGTTAGAGCATCGCACTCATAATGCGGGGGTCACAGGTTCGAATCCCGTCATAGCCACCATTATTCTTGCGGAAGTGGCGAAATTGGTAGACGCACCAGATTTAGGTTCTGGCGCCCTAGGCGTGAGAGTTCGAGTCTCTCCTTCCGCACCATCGAAAGCAGTACCAAACAGACCAGCTCAGGCTGGTTTTTTTGTATCCGGCGTTTGCCGCTCTTCTTCCCCTCTCCACGCCATCGCACGCCTGCAACGCCACCTCATGTCTCAACGGCTGAGCCTTGTGTTCTCCTCTGCGACGGCGCAATGCCCTGCTCCGGCGTGATGCCGCCCTTTTCATCTCGCAGAGCGCTGCGGGCAATAAAAAGGCGGCCCGCAGGCCGCCATATCGTTTGCTGTCGTCAGAACGGGAAGAACCAGGGGATGGCGATGACGCTCACCACCATCACCAGCAAGGTGAAGGGCACGCCGATGCGCATGAAGTCCATGAACTTGTAGTTGCCCGGGCCCAGCACCAGGGTGTTGACCGGCGACGAGACCGGCGTCATGAAGGCTGCCGAGGCGGCGATGGCGATGGTCATGGCAAAGGGATAAGGCGAGACCCCCATCTGATGGGCCGTGCCGAGTGCAATCGGCGCCATCAGCACCGCCGTCGCCGTGTTGGAGATGAAGAGCCCGATGACGGCACAGAGCACGAAGAGGCTGGCCAGCATCACCCTGGGGCCCATCTCCCCCACTGCCGAGATGAGCGCGCCGACGATGAGATCCACCCCGCCGGTCTGCTGCAATGCAAGGGCAAAGGGCAGCATGCCCACGATGAGGATCAGGGTCGGCCAGTGGATGGACTTGTAGGCACTCTCCAGATCGATGCAGCGGAACTTGCCCATCAGCAGGCAGGCGATGAGCGCCGCGATCACGTTGGGCACGGGATCCGTCACCATCAGTACTATCATGACCCCGAGGGCAATCAGGGCGTGGATGGCCTGGCTGCGGGCCGGCGCCATCTCGTCCACTTCCGCAGGCAGGCCCAGCAGCAGAAAATCGCGATGATGGGTCTGCAACTGACGAATGAGGCTCCAGTTCCCCACCACCAGCAGGGTATCCCCCATCTGCAGCGCCTCGTCCACCAGCTTGCCGGTCAGCGCCTCTCCATCCCGGCGGATCCCCACCACGCTCAGACCGTAACGGGAACGGAAGGTCACCTCGCGGATGCTCTTGCCGAGCAGCCGGGAGCCAGGGATGAGGGAGACCTCCGCCATGCCCACCTCCCGCGCCTGATCGGAGAAGTATTCGCCGCGCAATATCATGGGCTCGAGCCGCGCCTCGCTGCAAAACTCCCGCACATCCACCTCGGGATCCGACATGTCGATGAGCAGCACATCCTTGGCCTGGAACTCGGTCACCCCGGTGACACTGACCATCACCCGCCTGAACTTGCGCCAGCGCTCCATCCCGATGACGTTGGCCCCGAAGCGGGCACGCAATTGCAGCTCGTCCAGGGTCTGGCCGATCAGGGGGGAGTCGGGCCGGATCGCCAGTCGGCGTGCTCGCCCCGCCAGCCGGTAGTCACGGATGAGATCCCGCATGGTGCTGCGTCCCATCTGCTTGCCCTTGCCCTCCTCTCCTTCACGCACCAAGGAGGTGCGCATCAGCAGCATGTAGAGGATCCCCATCCCCAGAATGATGACCCCCATGGGGGTGAAGCCGAAGAAGCCGAACCCCTGGATGTCGTGCCGCATCAGCTCACTGTTCACCACCATGTTGGGAGGGGTTGCCACCAGCGTCATCATGCCGCTGATAAGGCCGGCAAAGCCGAGCGGCATCATCAGTCTGCCCGCCGGGATCCCCATCCGGTTCGCCACGCTCAGCACCACGGGGATGAAGATGGCCACCACCCCGGTCGAACTCATCACGGCACCCAGGGTCGCCACCGCCACCATCAGCAGCACCAGCATGCGGGTTTCGCTGCTGCCGGCCACCTTCACCAGGGCATCTCCCACCTGATAGGCGATGCCGGTACGCACCAGCCCCTCCCCCACCACGAACAGGGCGGCAATCAGAATGACGTTGGGATCGCTGAATCCTGCCAGCGCCTGCGGCAGTGTCAGGGTGCCGCTCAACACGAACAGGATGATGATCAACAAGGCGACCACGTCCATGCGTACCTTGTTGGTAATAAACAGGAGAATGGCACCCACCAGCATGCTGAGCACCCAGATCAACTCGGAATTCACACTTGCTCCTTTTGTTCAACGTCAACCACGGCCGGCCTCGGACGCCATCAGACCACAGAGCCCGTCCCCCTGATTTGTTACATATCAAGAAAGAAGAGACCGCATCATCTCACATTCAGGTTCAGTTGCGGCCATTTTACCGGTCCGTGAACGCAGTCGGTCGCCCTTCACATGTCGGGGTAAAAAGTGCTGCACGCTCCCCCCGCCCCTCCTAAAATGGGCCCGCCGCGGCCTGAGCCGCCCTCTCACCCCTTGCCTTTCGGAGACGACATGACCCAGCACACCCCGGCCTACCCGGCATTCACCTTCTTCAGCCGCTTTGTCGCCGACATCCAGGCTGGCCGAAAGACCATCACCATCCGCGACGAGAGCGAGGCAAACTGGCGGCCCGGCCAGCGCCTGGCCCTGTTCACCAACCCGGAACACCAGCCTTTTGGCACCATTGAAGTCATCTCGGTCAAGGCGGTCGCCTTCGAGGCGCTGAGCGACGAGCACGCCCGTCAGGAGAACATGACCCTCCCCGAGCTTAAAGATGTGATCCGCGATATCTACCCCGCACTGCCGCCCCTCTATGTGATTGAATTCGTGCTGATTGAAGCCTGATTTTGTGAGCTGCCTCAGCTAACGCCGGTTGCGCTCACGGGCCAAAAGCGCACAATGACTGTTTTTATATACAGTCATTGGTATCTTATGGAAAAACAACTCGAACCGGCCATCGCAGCCATGGTGGCAGACTTCATCGCCGCAGGTCGTCCCAAGGCGAGCCAGCTGAGCTGGCAGACGCGCCGTGACGGCTACCTTGCCTCTGCCCTGTTGGGGGGTGAGCGGGAAGAGGTGAGCGCCATTGAAGAGTGGCAGCCGATCACCACGCCATCCGCTGCTATCGGCCCACAGACAAACCGGACCCCGCGTATCCGGTGCTGATCTATTTTCACGGCGGCTGTTTTGTCAGCGGGGATTTCGAGACCCACGATCGCCAGATGCGGATGCTGTGTAACCGGGCCAGTGCCCTGATCTTCGCCGTACACACCCGCCTCGCCCCGGAACACACCTATCCTGCGGCTCACGACGATGCGCTGGCCGCCACACGGGCCATCATGGCCGAGGTGGAGAAATGGCATGGGGATCCGGCACGTCTCGCCATTGCCGGCGACAGCGCAGGGGGTCATCTCGCCCTGATCACCACCTTGCGACTCAAGGCTGCCAACGCCCCCTTGCCCAAGGCCCTGCTGCTTCTCTATCCCATGCTGGATGCCCTCTGCGAGAGCCAAAGCTACCGCGATCTCGGTGACGACTACCTCATCACCCGGGACATGCTCGCAAGCGGTTTTCACGCCTACCTTGGCAGCCTGCCCCCCAGCCATCCCGAAGCCAGCCCGCTCCACCATCCCGCCCTGTCAGGATTACCGCCGACCCATATCGTCACGGCGGAATATGATCCGCTGCGCGACGAAGGGGAAGCCCTGTATGGCAAGCTGGTGCAGGCTGGCGTCGATGCCACTTGCCAGCGGCAGCATGGCGTCATCCACGGCTACTTCCAACTGGCGGCCATCAGCCCTGCCGCTCGTCAGCTCATCGACCAGATAGCCATGATGCTCAGAAGACTCTGAGTTGGAACCGGCCCCCAAGCCGTGTTAAAAGTGTCTCTTTTGAATCAGGGAGGTAACCCGAGTGTTCGAGATAGCGAGCCTGAAAGAGGGCATGATGCACGGGGTGGAGCTGTTCCAGCTGCTGCTGGAGATCATCTCCATCGCCTGCGTGGTCATCGGCCTTGGCAAGACCCTCTGGCTGGCGGCCAGAGTGCGGGATCACGAGCCCGGCTTTCCCCGTATCCGCCTCTGCTTCGGCAGCTGGCTCATCCTGGCGCTGGAGTTCCAGCTCGCCGCCGACATCCTGGCCACCACGGTGGCACCGAGCAAGGAGGAGCTGGTGCGCCTCGCCATCATCGCGGTCATCCGCACCTTCCTGAACTACTTCCTCGGCAAGGAGCTCGATGCCCAGGCCGAGCGCCAGCAACCCGAGCCTGTCAGGTCACCTTCCCGCCCCGACGCCCGATGAGCGGGCTGAGTGGCACAAGGCCACGACACGGAAGGAAAGGCACCAGCCTGATCCCATGAAGAGGGCTCCCCGCGGGGAGCCCTCTTTGTATCCGATAGCAACCATCAGGCGTGCTTGCTGGCCAGCTCGTGGCGCTTCAATGCCAGCAAGGTGACCAGCAGGGCGGCGGTGGCGATCAGCGCCATGCCGATATAGGTGGCGCTGAAACCGGGTGCCAGTTCGGCCGGGCTCAGGCTGGCCAGATTGGGGCTGCTGCCTGCTGGCAGGGCGGCATGGAACAACACGGCGCAGATGGCGACACCGACCGCCCCGCCCAGCTCCCGGCCGAAGTTGAACAGAGACATGCCGATGCCGCGATCTTCCCGCGGCAAGGCATTTTGCACCACCACCGACAGCGCCGGCAGCACCAGACCAAGGCCGATACCGGCAAACGCCAGTCCCAGTCTGGTCCAGACGTCGAAGTGGATCTGCCACAGGGCCAGCGCTGCCAGGGCAAAACCTGCCACCACGAAACGCTTGTAGTGACCGGTGCGACCGATGAGCTTGCCGCCGACGAAGGCCCCCGCCGTGATGCAGACCATGAAGATCACCATGATCCCGCCACTGTCACTGGCGCTCATCCCCTTTTGCCACTGCATCTGCAACGGCAGGTAGACCAGCACGGCAAACATCAGCAACTGCGAAGCCAGCGCCAGCAGCACGCTAACCAGATAACCCGGCAGGCGCACCAGGTGGGCCGGCAGTATGGGGTCGTGGGCCCGCCGCTCCACCAGGATCAGCAGCAACAAGGCCGCCCCCAGCGCAGCCGCGAGCCAGACGGCGGGCAAGGCCGCCTCCGGCGAGAGCAGCAACAGGGTGAGGGTGGTGACCGTGATGAGCAGTGCCGCTCCCTTCCAGTCGAAGCGGCTGTGGCGGCGCACATTGAGGTGACCCAGATTGCGGTTCACCAGCCAGAGGGCGATGGCACCGAGAGGCAGATTGATCCAGAAGATCCAGCGCCAGCTGAGCTGCTCGGTAAAATAGCCACCGAGCAGCGGGCCTGCGATGCTGGAGACCGCATAGACCGCCGAGATATACCCCTGATACTTGCCCACCTCCCGTGGCGGAATACAGTCGGCGATGACGGTGAAGGCGAGCGCGATCAGCCCCCCGCCCCCCAACCCTTGCAGCACGCGGGCGGCCAGCAGGGTTGGCAGATCCTGGGCCAGGGCGCAGGCCACGGATCCCGCCAGAAACAGGCCGATACCGATGTTGAGCATGCGTACCCGGCCGAACATGTCGCTCAACTTGCCATAGATGGGCAGGGCCGCAGTGGCCGCCAGTAGATAGGCGGTCACGACCCAGGTGAGGGCGGCACCGGCGTTCAGCTCAACCCCTATGATGGGCAAGGGCGTGGTGACGATGCTCTTTTCCAGTGAGCCCAGGGCGATCACCAGGGCCACGCTCGAGAAGACGGTTTTGGGGGACATAGGCAGGCTCGCTCATGTGAGATATCGGCACAGGGGGTGCAAGGCACATTATTGTCTCATAAATCATTAGCCGATGGTCAAAACCACTGCCAACCATGATGAAGGTCGCGACATCTGCGAGCCGGATCTGCTAGGGTGAGTCTTTGCCGAAGAGGACGCCCCCCATGCCCCAGTCATCCCCCTGCGATCATCACCAGAGTGAACAGCCCCGATTCGACGAGTACGACGCCCTGATCTTCGACATGGATGGCACCCTGGTGGACTCCATGCCTCTGCACCTGGATGCCTGGGAAATCACCAGTGCCGAGTTCGGCCTGCCGTTTGATCGGGCACAGCTCAACGAGTACGGCGGCATCCCCACCCGCAAGATAGTGACCATGCTGGCAGAGCAGCATGGGATGACCATCGACGTGGAAGCCTTTGCCCGGCGCAAGGTGGCCCTCTACCTGACACGGATCGACGACGTCCGGGTGTTTCCCGCCATGTGGGAGCTGGTCAGGCAGTACCACGGCAAGGTCCCCATGGGCATAGGCACCGGCTCAACCCGGGAACATGCGGCGCACATCCTGCGTCAGACCGGGCTCGATGCCTTCATCTCCGTGCTGGTGAGTGCCGATGATGTGGTCAATCACAAGCCCCACCCGGACACCTTCCTGAAAGTGGCCGAGCAGCTCGGCGCCAACCCGGCCAACTGCCTGGTGTTTGAAGACACCCGGATAGGCATTCAGGCGGGCAAGGCCGCCGGCATGACCACCTTGCTGGTCACCGAAGGGGCACTGCAACGGGTGTGAGCGGTGCGGGCCCATCCTAACCGACTGGCCCGCACCAGTTTACTCGGCCTCATTCTCCCCCTGCTTCCCACCTGCCGGTGCCGGGCCGTCCGGCCGCTCAAATCCCAGATCTGACATGCAGTTGTCAAATTCCGACTCCCCCGGTTTGCCATGCTCCTTGCAGCTCTCAAACGCCGCTTTCATCTCGGCCGACAGCTCGCGCGGAGGCTTGGGCGGGGTACGGCTGCCCTGATCGCCCGCTGCGGCGGTCAGAGTAGTGAGGGAAAACAGCAAAGGCAGAACAATCTTCATGGCATGACTCCAAAACGGGTGGCATACACCGGCATGGTGCGGCGATGGCCCACGGCAGCGGGCGGCATCATGCTAGCGAATCGCCGCAAACTGATGGGTCAAGGGGAGGTAAAGAGGGTGTCTGGTCGGCGTAAATCCATAAAAAAACGCCCCAGGCGGGGTAATGCCAGTCAGTTAAGCCTGACTGGCATTGTTTTTACTAGGTTTTCTCGTCGCATACTTCTGTGGTTTGGCTTTGATGCACCTTGGGTAACTTCGTTCTCGGCGGGCGGGTAACTTGAACTGCTCTGCCTGTTTGTCCAACT
>NZ_JAGKRI010000075.1:0-28526 GCF_017939255.1 Aeromonas sp. Prich7-2 | reverse complement strand
CGGAGGTTGGCGGAGTTGCGGGGCTGCATAGGCGTCATGTTCATAGAAAAACGCCCCAGGCCATCGAGACCCAGGGCGGTGAAGATATCAAAGACCCGTTTTCCGGTAAATCGCAATGCGGCTCCGCTTAAGTGAACAGCATTGCCACTTCGCGGGCGGCCTGGCCAAGCTGCGCCAGCATCTGGCTGCGTGTAGCCGGGGTGCCCTTGAGGGCGGCGAGATCGATGATCGGCAATGATGGGGTGGTCATGGGCATCTCCTCACTTTCCGTGAACGGGGTCTGCATGCCCCGGCGTGCGGGGTGTTGCGAAACTGGGGCGCACTCTTCTTGAGTGGCGTCGTTTGGGTTGAGGGTGATGCTACTGTTCGAGGTTATAAGGTGGAAGCAACAAAATATTCTTAGCAACTGCCCCGTAAACCCTCGCCCAATCGGGCGGGGATATAAGGGGAGCTAATTTGGTGTATTCTATTCTGCGATGTCGCACACTTCCTGAATGCCTTGATAATGATCAGATTGCGAAAAAGCAAAGCCATTGCATCAGTATAAATATTTATCATTAAATTGACAATATGTATTTGATATTTCAAAAATAAAGAATTATTATAAGAGCACATTGCATCAGGGTCATTAATGTGAAAAGAGCCACAAAAGTACGCTTATATCCCACCGATGAACAAGCAGCATTCATTAATGCCCAGTTCGGCGCGGTGCGGTTTGCGTATAATAAGGCGCTTCATATTCAGCAACACATGTATCGTCACCATAGTGTGTCTTTAAAGCCAAAACGCGATCTAAAACCTCTTCTTGCAGTAGCAAAAAGGTCGCGTAAATACAGCTGGCTTAAATTGTATGACTCACTCGCTCTTCAACAGGCGGTAATCAACCTGGATAAGGCATTCGCCAATTTTTTCAACCCCAAGCTCAAGGCCAGGATGCCCACCTTCAAGAGCAAGCGAGGCAGGCAATCGAGCTACCACCCCAATGGGAAAGTGCTGGCCGATGCCATACTATTGCCGAAGATGACGCCCATCCGAGCTGTCATTCACCGAGATATTATCGGCGCGGTATCCAGTATCACGGTCAGTCGTAGCCCGACAGGGAAATACTATGCATCCATCCTTTGCGATGATGGCTGTGAGGCTCCCGCCAAGCCCTCCCTCATCACAGAGGTGACAGGCTATGATTTGGGTCTGTCACACTACCTTATTCAATCCAATGGCAAAAAAACGGATAACCCGCGCCACCTTATTAATGCGAGCCGTAATTTACGGCGAAAGCAAAAGGCCCTGTCTCGCAAGAAAAAGGGCAGCGCCAACCGTGGCAAGGCAAGACGGCAACTGGCCGCCCTGCACGAACGGGTAGCTAATGCCCGCGCCGATTTTCAGCACAAACTCTCTCACACGATGGTTGACGAAAACCAAGCGATCATCGTGGAGACATTGAAATCAGCGAACATGATGAAAAATCACAAACTGGCCCGCGCCATTGGCGATGCTGGTTGGCATGGTTTCATCATGAAGCTGGAGTACAAGGCACAAGCGGCGGGTCGCCACCTAATCAAACTTGATCAGTGGTTTGCCAGCTCGAAACTGTGTAGCGATTGCGGCCACAAGATGCCGGACATGCCGTTGCATCAGCGGCAGTGGGTATGTCCAGCGTGTGGGGTTGGGCATGACCGCGACATCAACGCGGCCATAAACATTCGACAGCAAGGAATATTGGAATTAAAAGCGGCGGGGCTCGCCGTTTCTGCCCATGGAGGCCAGTGTAAATCCGTCAATCTGACGGTAGCGGCCTAAGAAGTGGGAAGCCTCGCCGCTTGCGGCGGGGAGCAGTCACTTATATACAAAATTCGAAATGGAATTCGGACTTGAGCGAATGGAACGAGCAACGGGCGGCTCAGATGGCGATCTGCCGTACCGGGTGAGGGCGACATTGGCGTGACGGGATAAACGCGGGAGAGAAAATACGGAGGGAGGCATCCGCCTCCCTCCGTGTGACTGTCGTGGGAAGGGTTGCTGGCGCGCCTTTCCTCAGTAACCCAGGGTGAAACGCTGGCGCAGGTGAGCCGGTGCTTGCACCTCGTTCAGCACCCCGTCCGCCAGATCGCCGACCGTGATCCCGGCGGGCTGCTCGCCGCTGAACAGCACCTGATCCGTGCCAAGGCGGTAACCGCCGCGCTTCTCGCCGGGTTCGAGGAACACGGGTGGGGAGACGAAACGCCAGTCGAGGGTGGTTTCCCGGCGAAGGGCGGTGAGACCATCCCGGGCCGCGAGGGCCCCTTGCTTCCACTCTGCCGGGAACTCCGGGGTGTCCACCAGCTGCACGCCCGGGGCGATTTCCAGACTGCCGGCACCGCCGACCACCAGCAGCCAGCTCCCGGCTTCGTTGGCGGCGGCCACGATAGCGCTGGCCCCCTTGAGGTACTGATCGTAGATGTCCGGGGCACTCCAGCCCGGGTTGTAGGCACTGATCACCCGATCGTGCCCCTTGAGCACCTTGGCCAGTGCCTGGCTGTCCTGGGCGTCCACCGCCACGGCGGTGACTTGCGGGTGAGCGGCGACCTTGCTCACGTCACGCACGATGGCGGTGACCTGATGACCGCGGCTGACGGCCTCCTGAAGGATGGCTGAACCGACAAAACCGCTGGCACCGATGAGGGCAATCTTCATGGGAATTCTCCTTCACTGTGGGAATGGGGCTATCCTACGCCCCCGAGTGTGATTTAATAATCCACTTAAAATTGCATTCACTTGTAAGCAGGGCTTCATAATGGATCAGCTCAGACGCTACGCCATCTTCGCCGCCGTGGTGGAGGCGGGCAGCATGACCGGCGCCGCCAAGGCCCTCGGCATGACCCCGTCCGCCGTCAGCCAGCATATCAGTCAACTGGAGAGCCAGCTCGGCCTGCCCCTGCTGCACCGCTCCACCCGCCGCCTCAGCCTGACCGAAGCGGGGGAGGTGGTGTGGCAGGGCTGCCAGTCGTTGCAGCAGACCCTGAACGACACCGAGCTGCGCCTCTCGGAGGTGCGCGACAGCCTGCTCGGAGAAGTGCGGATCACCGCGCCGGTGGGGATGGCGGGCCAGCCCCTGGCGCGGGCGCTCTCGCCGCTGCTGCAGGCGCACCCGGGCCTGTGCATCCAGATCATTGCCGACGACGAGAAGCGGGATCTCATCAAGGATCGCATCGACGTGGCGCTGCGGGTCGGCACGCTTGAAGATTCCACCCTGGTGGCGCGCAGGCTGGGTCAGACCCGGATGCTGCTGTGTGCCTCGCCCGCCTATCTGGCACGCAAGGGCACGCCGCGCAGCCCGGCGGATCTGCTGGCCCACGACTGGCTGGCCTCGGACATGCTGGGGGGTGGGATACTGCTGTTGGACGAGAAGGGGGAGGCCCACAAGATCAAGCCCAAGCCCAGGGTGCTGTGCAACAACGTCTTGCCCCTGCGCCAGTTCACCCTGGCAGGGCAGGGGATTTCGCTGCAACCGGAAGGTGAAATAGAAGAAGATATCGCCACCGGTCGATTGCTCGTGCTGCTGCCGGGCTTTTTAGCCCCTCCCATGGAGATCCATGCCATCACCCCCCAGCGGGAGATCCCGGAGAAGGTGCGGCGGGTGATCAGCGCCCTTCGCAGCCACTTTGCCGAGCATGGCCAGAGCCGTCTACCCTGAGCGGGGCGGGATGAATAGCCAGGCGGTGCGCCGGCCTTGCGGTCGGCGCGACACCCCTGTTTAATGTGGCCCTCCCGGGCCAGAGCGCCCTCTGCTGGCGTGGTCTCAAGCGCATCATGACACCGACTTCTCCCCACCCACTCCGTGAGCCGGCACCCGAGGCGCGCGCCCACCTCACCCGCATCGAGCGAGTGCTCGACTACATCCATGCCAATCTGGATCAGCCGCTCTCCCTGGAGGCGCTGGCCCGGCAGAGCTGCTGGTCTCGCTGGCAGTTGCAACGGGTATTCCTGCATGAGACGGGCCAGACGGTGGCTCACTATGTGCGCGAGCTGAAGCTGAGCATGGCGGCGGAGGCGCTGCTTTCCACCCGGCTGCGGGTGCTGGATGTGGCGCTGGATCACGGGTTTGGCTCGGAAGTGAGTTTCAGCCGCGCCTTCAAGCAGCAATTTGGCTGCTCGCCGCTGGCGTATCGCAAGCGGGGCCTGCGGCTGGGGCTGCGCACGCCCCTGGTGCGGGCGGCGGTCCCCCGCTCTGCCTCTCCCAACCTGGTGCAGGTGCGCATAGAGAGCCTGCCGGCGTTCACCTTGCAGGGAGTCAGGGGCACGATCCGGGGGTTGTTCGATGCCTCACCGGATTTTCAGCAGACGGTGCCCGCCATCTGGCGAGCGCTGCGCGAGACGGGGGCGCTGGACCTGTCGAGGGAATGGCTGGGGGTGGTGGGTGTATCGGGGGCAGGGGAGCGGCTGCCTTACTGGGCCGGGGTGGCCACGACGGCGCCTACGCCCCCCGGCCTGTCGAGTCTCAACGTGCCGGCTCAGGAGTATGCCGTGCTCACCCACAAAGGACCCATTGCCCAGCTGGGGGAGAGCCTGCACTGGTTCATTCTGCACTGGCTGCCGGAGTCGGCATACCGGGGGCTGGACGGTTTCGAGCTGGAGCGCTATGCCCCCGGCTTTGACGGCCAGCAGCCCGACGCCACCATGGAGTACTGGCTGCCCGTCGCCCCCCGTTAGGGAAGGAGGCTCACCCCGGCATGGAGCCGCGATGGCTCCGGGCGTGTGGCGCTGGCCAGGAGCTCAGTGAACTGGGCCGGTGGCAGCGGCTTGGCGAAGTAGAAGCCCTGCAAGTAGTCGATGCCATAGTGGCGTGCCATCTCGACCTGCTCCTGGGTCTCCACCCCCTCGGCGACCAGAGCCAGCCCCATGCGATGGGCGAGATCCAGGATGTTTTCGACGATATGGCGGGAGGGGCCTTCCTCTTTCATTCCCTTGATAAAGCTGCGATCGATTTTGATGATGTCCACATGGAACATCTGCAGATAGCAGAGGCTGGAGTGGCCGGTGCCAAAGTCATCGATGGCGATGAGCACGCCCAGCTCGTCCAGGGCATCGAAGATGACGCGGGTCTGCTCGTCCGCATCCACCATCTCCCGCTCCGTCACCTCGAGCACCAGGCGCAGAACCTGGCCCGGGAAGGCGCGAAGAAAGTCGCGGCACTCGGCGACGATGTCCTGGTTTTTGAAGTGCTGGGCGCAGACATTGACGGCGACGTGAAAGCCGGGGGGCAGCCTGTCGGCCACCCCGACCAGATAATCCCGGGTCTGGGCCATCAACTGGCGGGTCATCGGCATTATGTAGCCGCACTCCTCCGCGAGGGGAATGAAGTGGTTGGGGGCAATCATCCCTTGTGTGGGATGACGCCAGCGCATCAACACTTCACAACCGCGCAGGCGCCCCTGCCTGTCCATCACGGGTTGCAGATGGGGGATGAACTCCCGGGCCGCCATGGCTCTGACAAGCTCGCTGCGAGGGGAGCCGCTGCGCCCCCTCAGATAGAAGGTGAGCAGCCCCAGCAACAGCGCCAGCACAGGGGCAGCAAGCAGGTTCTCCTGGTTGTACGCCCAGGCAAACGCCAACACTTCCTTGTAACCGTTGAGCGCCACCAGGCGATAGGGATGAGCGGTGGGATCGCTCTGTTGCAGACGTTGTCCCCCTTCCAGCAGGCGGGCTGCGGGCAGGGTCCTGCCGTGGCCATCGAGGGCCTGGTCCCCGAGGAGGAAGAAGAGGTTGTCCTCCCCCATCACGGCCTGCAAGGCGCCGAAGATGTGGAAGCCGTCCAGCTCCACCAGCAGGGTGCGATCGCCGGATGGCTTGGTATTGTCTCAATCAGGGCTGATAAAAGGGTGGGTATGCTATCGCCTCATTTATCAATAGCGATTGACCAGGATCAACAAGGGGAGGGCACACACGACCATACTTGTCAGATGAGTGTAAATATGGTGGTGAAAATGCCGCCATGTTCTGAATATGTGATGGTTACTTTCTAATTGGCTGTGCAAGTGAAGGCGGTGTCCTTCATCAGGCGGCCATGATGGGTGTTCCCTGAGAGCCTCGACGGCGTCGCCATGTTGCCTCCGATAGCAGATGGCATGCCTGCCACCCTCGCTTTCCCCGCTGCCGCGCCAACATGCCCCAAATTGTTAATATCGGGGCAAAATAGAACAATAAAATGCAAATGATATTTGTTACTATTCACATGCAGTAAGTAATCGAGGATCAGATGCAGCTTGTTCACCCCCCTTTGACCCTGGTCGCCGTGACCATCTCCACCCTGCTTGCAGGCTCTGTACAGGCCGCCGCGCCCGAAAGCCAGGATACGGCCACCGCCGACGAGACCCTGACCGTGCTCGGCCAGACCTATCGCAACACCGCGACCAAGACCCGGCTCGACCCCATCGAGACGCCCCAGGCCATCTCGGTGGTGGATGGGGAGACCCTGTCGCTGCGCGGTGTCAGCTCGGTGAGCGAGGCGCTGCGCTACGTGCCCGGCGTCAACACCGAGCTGCGGGGCGGGGCGGTCAACCGGCTGGATCTGTTCAACATCCGTGGCTTTGACAACTACCAGAACTTCTATGACGGCCTGCTGCTCCAGTACAACGACTGGAACCTGCAACCCCAGATAGATCCGGTGGCCATCGAGCAGCTGGAGGTGTTCAAGGGGCCGACATCGGTGCTCTATGGCAGCATGCCCCCCGGCGGCATGGTCAACCTCATCGCCAAGCGCCCCCAGCGGGAGAGCAAGCACAACGTGAGCGTGGCGACCGGCACGGGCACCCTCAAGGAGATGACCCTCGACAGCACCGGTGCCATCAACGAGCAGGTCGCCTATCGGCTGGTGGGGCTGGCCCGGGAGAAGGATGGCCAGGCGGTGACCTCGAAGGAGGAGCGCTACGTCTTTGCGCCGTCCCTGGACTGGCAGCTCGGCGAGCGCACCCTGCTGAACCTCAACCTTTACTACCAGAAGGATCCCGAGGCCGGCATCTACACCACTGTGCCCGCCAGCGGCTCGGCCAAGTCCAACCCCCTGGGGCAGCTTGGCAGCGACACCTTCCTTGGCGACGAGAACTGGAACGAGTACAACCGGGACGTGACCCTGCTGGGCTACAAGCTGAGCCACGACTTCAACGAGCGCTGGCAGGTGCTGCAAAATGCCCGCTACATGGATGCGTCCGCCTATCAGCGCAACACCTACAACGCGGCCCTGGCGGCGGACAACCGCACCCTGGCCCGCAACGCCTATCTCACCGATGAAGACTCTCGCGGCGTTGTCATCGACAACCAGCTGGCGGGCAAGGTACAGACGGGCTCTGCCCAGCACAACCTGCTGCTTGGGGTCGATTACCAGTACCTGGATGCCCATATCCTCTACCGGGATACCCTCGACTACTCGGCGCCCAGCATCGACATTTTCAACCCGAACCATAGCCAGATAGTCCCAGAGGCACTCACTTTCAATTACCAGGATAAAAAGGTGATCCGTCAGTCCCAGACCGGCGTCTATCTGCAGGATCAGGTGCGCCTCGATCGACTGGTGGCCATCGGCGGCGCCCGCTACGACCGCTACCGGATGGACACCGACAGCCGGACCCTCTATCAGGGGGCAGACAGCCAGTCCCTGGCCCACCTCGATCAGGACAACCTCTCCTTCCGTGTCGGCGCCCTCTATGAGCTGGATGGCGGCTTCTCCCCCTATGCGAGCTATGCCGAGAGTTTCGAGCCGGTGCCGGGGGCGGACAAGCAGGGCCAGGCGTTCAAACCGGCGACCGGCCATCAGTGGGAAGGGGGCGTCAAGTTCCTCTCCGACGACATGAGCAAGACGGCGACCCTGTCGGCGTTCCACATCACCAAGAAGAACGCCCTGGTGACGGATCCGGACAATGTCTACGGGCCCAAGCTGCAGACCGGGGAGACGGTCTCCAGGGGCATCGAGCTTGAGGGGAGAGCCGATCTCACCAGCCAGCTGGATCTGGCCCTCAACTACACCCTGATGGACATGGAGATCACGCGCGACACCACCACGTTGCAGGGCAAGACGCCGGTCTGGGTCCCCAGACAGATGGCGTCGCTGTGGAGCAACTACTACCCCGGCGGCAACCTCGAGGGGATGCGAGTGGGCGCCGGCCTGCGCTACGTGGGGGAGACCGAGATGGATGCCGCCAACACCGACAAGGTACCGGACTACCTCCTGATGGACATGTCCGCCTCCTACGATCTCGCCGCCCTCAGCGCAAGCCTGAAGGGGATGGGGGTATCGCTTGGCGCCAGCAACCTGTTCAACAAGACTTACTACTCTTGCTACGACCAGAACAACTGCTGGTTCGGGGCCGAGCGAAGCGTGGAGGCGCGACTCAAATACGCATTCTGACCTTGCGCCCCGGCACGCGCCCGGGGCCATTTCAACGAATGGGCGAGGAGAAGGCGCGCGGTGTGCCGCGCGGCCTTGGTCGGGAGCACGGCCTTGGCCGGGAAAAAGCGGACGCGGAACGCGCCCTCGTCTCGGATCACCAGGCCCTGTTCGCGGCGGCGGCCAGCCTGATCCCGTCCCTCAAGGGGAACCTGGTGGCGGCCGGTGACGTGCGTCCGCCACTGACGGATGCCACCGGAGCGACGTCGGCCGAGGTGGCCGCAGCCCTCCATGCGCACTGGCAGCAGGCACACCCGGAGGCGGGACCCGCCTACTGGCTCACCCGCAGCTGGGGCATGCTCTGCTGGCAATCCATCTATCTCGCCATGGTGGCCGTCTACCGCCATCAGGCCGTGCCTGCCCTCGACAGGCTGGGACAGGGGCATGAGGCCGGCGTGGTGTCGGGCTTTACCCTGCCGGCCGAGCCCATGATCAAAGGGGAGGTCGGCGTGTTGATCAAGACGGCCGGGGAGCGACTCCAGGCGCACTGGCAGGGGCAGTTCACCCTCCTTGGGACGGCGCAGCGGCTGCGCCCCGGTTTCGTGCGCCCGCTCCTGGCGGACGATCTGCTGGCGGCCCTGGTGCGGGTGCCCGATTTCTTCGGGGAGGTGAGTCGGGAGGAGGTGAGGTCCCATGCTCCCCTCTGGCTTGAATCCTGTGGCCTGCCGTCGGCACATCTGACGGGCTGGTGCGAAGCAGGCCTGCCCCGGGACGAGGCCTTCCCGGGCTATGTGCGCCAGCGCTGCTGCCTGCACTACAAGCGCCGGGATGGGGAACTGTGTGGCAACTGCCCGCGAAGGCTGGGTGGGGTGAGGGGTGATGAATGCTGATACCCGACTCTTCGTCTGCGCGGGCAACCCGTGATGAAAGCCGCCTGATCCTGGCGGCTTTTTTGTGCCCGGCTTACTGGGCCGCCATCCGGGTGCGGATGCGCTCGAACAGGCTCTGCAGGCAGGCCTGATCTTTGTCGGCGGCGCGCACGGCGCCATACATGTGGCGGCGAATGCCCTCCCCGAGAGGGCGCGCCTCAAGCAGGCCCTGGCGCACGAACTCCTCGCTGGCCCAGCGGGGCAGGGCGGCGAGGCCGAGCCCGGCGGCGGCCATCTGCAGCATGACCGAGGTGTTGTCCACCGGTTTGCAGCGGGCGGGCTCCACCCCGGCCGGTTGCAGGAAACGGCTGAACACATCCATGCGTGCCCGCTCCACCGGGTAGACCAGCAGCACCTCCGGTCGCAGATCGTCCGGTGTGATGCGCCGCTGCTGGCAGAGGGGGTGATCCGGCGCCATCACCAGGGTGAGATCGAAGGCGAACAGCGGCTCGAAATGAAGATCCCCGCGGGCCTGTACATCCGAGGTGAGTAGCAGGTCGAGCTGGCCGCCAAGCAGGGCACTGATGGCATCGAAACCCGGCACCGACTCCACCTCCAGATCCACGCCGGGCCACTGGCGGCGAAAGTCCGGCAACAGCGGGAGCAGCCACTGGATGCAGCTGTGGCAATCGAGGGCCAGATGCAGCCTGCCCGCCTCGCCGCTGTGCAGGGCGACCAGCTGGCGCTCGGTCTGGGCCAGGGCGGGCAGCACCTGACGGGCCAGGGCCAGCAGATGCTGGCCTGCCGCCGTCAGCACCAGAGGGCGGCTTTTTCGAAGAAACAGCTCCAGATTGAGGCGGGTCTCCAGCTCCTTGAGCTGGTGGGAGAGGGCGGACTGGGTGAGGTTGAGGGTGAGTGCGGCCCCGGCCAGGGACCCTTGCTCGGCCAGGGCGCTGATGGTCTTCAGGTGTTTGAGATCGATGCCCAGATTGCTGCTCTGAGGGGGGCTGGATGGGGTGGGCGCGACCATGGCACTGCTCCTTTGTGCGTCAGTTGAGAAATTCTTGAGAGCCAGTTGAAGAGGATTCAATAGCCAAGGTCACCTTATCTTGTCATTTTGGATGTGTAAACATCTGGATGGCCAAACAATCCAGATCCTCATCAGATAAACGAGCATAAGGAATGGAACCTATGACCTTCGCACACACCCTGGGCTTTCCCCGTATCGGCGCCAAGCGCGAACTGAAATTTGCCCTCGAATCCTACTGGCGTGGCGAAACCACCCAGGCCGAGCTGGTCGCCGTGGGCAAGAGCCTGCGTGAGCGCCACTGGCAGGCCCAGCGTACCGCCGGGGTCAACCTGCTGCCGGTGGGGGATTTTGCCTGGCACGATCAGGTGCTGGGTACCAGCCTGCTGGTGGACGCCGTGCCTGCCCGTCACCGCCACGGCGACACCGACCTCGACACCCTGTTCCGGGTGGCCCGTGGCCGTGCGCCGACCGGCCCGGCGGCGGCCGCTGCCGAGATGACCAAATGGTTCAACACCAACTACCACTACCTAGTGCCGGAATTTTACCGTGACCAGCGCTTCAAGCTGGGCTGGAGCCAGCTCTTTGACGAGGTGGAAGAGGCCAAGGCCCTTGGGCTGCCGGCCAAGGCGGTGTTGCTGGGCCCCGTCTCCTACCTGTGGCTTGGCAAGGAGAAAGAGAGCGGCTTCTCCCGCCTCGAACTGCTGGATCGCCTGCTGATCGTCTACCAGGAGATCCTGGCCAAACTGGCGGCCCAGGGGGTGGAGTGGGTGCAAATCGACGAGCCGGCTCTGGCGCTGGACCTGCCGGACGAGTGGCGCCTGGCCTACCTCAAGGCATATGAGCGCCTGAGCGGCCCCTGCAAGCTGCTGCTCACCACCTACTTCGGGTCCGTGGCCCATCAGCGCGACATCATCACCAGTCTGAAGGTGGACGGCCTGCACCTGGATCTGGTGGCAGCCCCCGAGCAGCTGGAGACCCTGGTCCCGCACCTGCCGGCACAGTGGGTACTCTCGGCGGGTGTCATCAACGGCCGCAACGTCTGGCGTGCCAACCTGGCCAAGCTGGCGCCGACCCTCAAGGCCTTGAAAGAAAAGCTTGGCGAGCGCCTCTGGGTGGCCTCCTCCTGTTCCTTGCTGCACAGCCCGGTGGATTTGACCCTGGAGCACGAGCTGGATCCCCAGACTCGCAGCTGGTTCGCCTTTGCCCTGCAAAAGTGCTATGAGCTGGGGCTGCTGTCCGACTACCTGGACGGTGGCGCCCTGGACAAAATCGAGGCTTACAGCCAGCCCATCGTGGATCGGGAGTCTGACAGCCGGGTTCACAAGAAGGTGGTGCAGTCGCGCCTCGCCAGCCTGACCAACAGTGACTTCGATCGCCAGAGCGCCTACCCGGTGCGTGCCGACGCGCAGCGCTCGGATCTGAAGCTGCCGCTCCTGCCCACCACCACCATCGGCTCCTTCCCGCAGACCTCTGAAATCCGGGTGCTGCGTCAGGATTGGCGTGCCGGGCGCATCGATGACCAGGCCTACGAGGCGGGCATCCAGGCCCAGATCAAGGATGCGATTGAGCGCCAGGAGGCCATCGGGCTGGACGTGCTGGTGCACGGCGAGGCCGAGCGCAACGACATGGTGGAGTATTTCGGGGAGCTGCTGGACGGCTTTGCCATCACCCGATTTGGCTGGGTACAGAGCTATGGCTCCCGCTGCGTCAAGCCGCCGGTGATCACCCGTGACATCGACCGTCCGACCCCCATGACCCTTGAGTGGACGAAGTTTGCCCAGAGCCTGACCGACAAGCCGGTGAAGGGCATGCTGACCGGCCCCGTGACCATTCTCTGCTGGTCCTTCCCGCGGGAAGACGTGAGCCGCGAGCAGTCCGCCCTGCAGATTGGCCTGGCCATTCGCGACGAGGTGGCTGACTTGGAAGCCGCCGGCATCAAGATCATCCAGATCGACGAGCCGGCGATCCGCGAAGGGCTGCCCCTGCGCAAGCAGGATCACCAGGCCTATCTGGACTGGGCGGTGCGCGCCTTCCGCCTGAGTGCAAGCCCGGTGGTGGACAGCACCCAGATCCACACCCACATGTGTTACAGCGACTTCAACCTCATCATCGAGGCGGTGGCGGCGCTGGACGCGGATGTGATCACCATCGAGACGAGCCGCAGCCAGATGCAGTTGCTCGAAGCGTTCGAGCGCTTCAACTACCCCAACGAGATCGGCCCGGGCGTCTACGACATCCACTCGCCGAACGTACCGAGCCAGGGCTGGATTGAAGACCTCATCCGCAAGGCTGCACAACAAATCCCGGCAGACCGGCTCTGGGTGAACCCGGACTGCGGCCTCAAGACCCGCGGCTGGGAAGAGACCACCGCAGCCCTGAAGGTGATGGTCGATGCGACCCGGGCGCTGCGCGCCGAGCTGGCCTGAGGGCTTCCATTCACCCGGACGAGCGCCCGGTGAGTGTCACCAAGACGAGAGAGGGAAGGCGACAGCCTTCCCTCTTTTTTGCATGGCCGCTCCCTAGAGGGGGATCAGGGCGGGGTGGGAGGCGGGCTGGTAGCGGGTGGGGGAAACCGACATCGTCACCGGGTGAGGGGCGCTTGCGAGCGCCTCGGCCAGCCACTGTTGGTCGAGGGGGATGGCATTGCGATCCTCGATCACCAGATTGAGGTGCTGGGCACCCAGGCACCCGTAGCGGGCGGGGTCGGTCTGGGTAAAGAGGCCAAGACAGGGCACACCGCTGGCGGCAGCCAGGTGCAGGGGACCGGTGTCGGCGCTGACGAAGAGGGAGAGGCCGCCCGTGAAGCGGGCCAGCTCCCCCATGTTGCCAAGGGAAACGTGCACGTCCCCGAGCAGGTGCTCGGGGGCGGCGGGATCCGCGAGCTGGATCAGCAGGGCATCCGGGCTGTGACGGCGCAGATCCCCAAGCAACCGCTGCCACTGGGGCTGGGAGAGCCCCTTGCCCTTGCGGGCGCCGGTGAAAAAGCCGATCAGGGGACGGCCAGGATGGGCTCGTCGCAGCGCACTCAAGGCCGGGCTTGGCCCCTGCAACAGGCTGCCAAGGGGAATGGGTTCGGCCGGATTGCCCGGTATGCCGAGCAGTTGCAGGGGCTGGTGGGCGTAGTGGCACTCACTGTCCGCAGCCCGCGGACGCGGGAAGATGAGATCCCCGTGGCCATCGTTGAAGCCGCATTTCTCACGGGCCTGTACCCAGGCGGCGATGAAGTGATCCGTACTGGAGGCGAAGGGGACGTAGACCCTGTCGTAGTGTTGGCGGCGCAGACGCGAGAGTGCCGAGAGGGCGTCCGGCAGGTGTCTGCCCTGCAACCGGATCTGATGAATGTGCCGCAGGGGCAGATCGGCCAGGAAGGGGAGCAGGGCGGTGGGGCTGCACACCAGCTCCAGCTCGGCGTGGGGATGGGCGCGATGAAGCTGGTGCAGGAAGGGCAGCAGGAAGAGGTTGTTGCCGATGCGGTTGGTGCTGCGAATGACCAGGATCCGGCGGGGTGCCTGCGAAGAGGGCGGCAATGCGCTGCGACTGGCAAGCCAGCCGAGCAGGGTTCGCTCCAGTCCCGCCGTCCAGACCCGGCGTTGGCCGTCGAAGCGGCGCAGGGCATCGTTGAGGTGAGTCATACCGTTGGGCTCCAGTGTTGGGATGGCGTAAAGGGTGCCAGCGGACTCTTAAGACAATGTTAAGAAGGGAAAACGCGTGCGGATGATGGCCATGGCGGAGCGGGGGGCTGGTGCGGGACGGGGGAAAGTGGCTAGAATTGCGCATTTGAAATAAATGTTATCGTCCGCGGGAGCACCATGCAGTTCAGGGATTTTTTGCCGGTATCGACCAATACCAGCGTCAAAGAGAGTTGTTACGGCGCCCTTGGCGCCCTCATCGGCTTGCTCGGCACCGCCTTGCTGTGCCGCTGGGGGTTGGGGCTCGAGGTGCACTGGCTCATCGCCCCCATGGGGGCCTCCGCCGTGCTGCTGTTTGCCGCCCCGGCCAGCCCCCTGGCCCAGCCCTGGTCCATCCTTGTGGGCAACGGGGTGTCGGCCCTGATGGGGGTATTGAGTGCGAGCCTGGTGCCGGACATGGCTATCGCCTCGGCCCTGGCGGTGATGCTGGCCATCGCCGCCATGTTCCTCACCCGCAGCCTGCACCCGCCCGGCGGCGCCGTGGCCCTGACCGCCGTCATCGGCGGCGAGGGGATCCGGGCGCTCGGGGTCGGCTACGTGCTGCTGCCGGTGCTGCTCAACTCCCTGTTGCTGCTGAGTCTGGGCTTGCTCTACAACCGCGCTCTGGGGCGTCGTTATCCCCATGGCGGCAAGGCGGCGCCCAATCGCCACCAGACGGCGGATCCCCAGCCGAGTGCCCGACTCGCCACCCAGGACATCGACTTTGCCCTGCAAAAACACGGGGAACTGCTGGACATCAGCCGCCAGGATCTGCAGGAGTTGCTGCAGGAGGCCCAGCTTCACGCCCTGCGCGAGCGAGTGGGGACGGTACGGTGCCAGGATGTGATGTCGCGGGATCTCGTCGTGACGACGCCACAGGCGCTCGCCATGGAAGCGTGGCATCTGCTCTCCCACCACCAGATCAAGGCGCTGCCGGTGGTGGATGAGGGGGAGAGGCTGGTCGGCATCATCACCCTGCACGACCTGATGATCGACCGGGCGGGTCACCAGCCGAGGGCGAAGGAGGCCCTTGAGCAGCAGCAGGTCGCGGATCTGATGACCCGGGAGGTGCAGACGGCGCGGCGCTACCAGCCTCTCTACGATCTGGTGGAGGCCTTCTCCGACGGGGGGCTGCACCACATGCCGGTGGTGGAGGGGGAGCAGCTGGTGGGCATCATCACTCAGTCCGACATGGTGGCGGCCCTGTTCACCCTGGCCCTGAAACCCGGACTGACGAGCGAGGAGGCGACCCCGGTGTTGTCATAGCCAGGGGGGCAAGAAAAAAGAGGGCGTGCCAGGCACGCCCTCTTTTTTCGCAGACTTGCACAGACGGGTGGCCAACGCCTAGCCGTAGCGGGCCAGGGTGAGCCCCTCGTCGCTGATATCCGGGGTATTGCCCGAGATGAGATCGCTGAGCAACTGGCCCGATCCTGCCGCCATAGTCCAGCCCAGGGTACCGTGGCCGGTATTGAGCCAGAGCCCGGGGATGGGGCTTGGGCCCACCAGGGGCGTGCCGTCCGGCGTCATGGGGCGTAGCCCGGTCCAGAAAGTGGCCTGCTCCAGATTTCCCCCCTGGGGGAAGAGATCCCTCACCACCATGGCCAGGGTATCGTGGCGTCTGGGGTTGAGCGCCAGGTTGAAGCCCGAGAGTTCGGCCATGCCGCCCACCCGGATCCGTTCGTCGAAGCGGGTGATGGCGACCTTGTAGGTTTCGTCCAGCACGGTGCTGCGCGGGGCGCCCTCGGCATCCGTCATCGGCAGGGTGAGGGAGTACCCCTTGACCGGGTAGACGGGGAGCTCAATTCCGAGGGGGCGCAGGAAGCCGGTGCCATAACTGCCGAGGGCACAGACGATGGCGTCGGCCTGGAAGCGCTGCTCGCCGGCACGGACCGCCACGGCGCGTCCCTTCGCGATCTCGACCTCGTCGATGGCGCAGTTGAAGACGAAGCTCACCCCGAGCTTGCGGGCCTCGTCCGCCAGGGCCTGGGTGAAGCGGAAACAGTCACCGGTTTCATCTCCCGGCAGGCGCAGGCCGCCCACCACCTTGCCACGCACCCTTGCCAGGGCGGGCTCGACCTCCTCGCAGCCGTCGGCATTCAGAGACTGATAGGGGACGCCGTACTCCTCGAGCACGGCAATATCGCGCTGGCTGGCATCGAGCTGGCCCTGACTGCGAAACAGTTGCAGGGTGCCGAGCTGGCGCCCTTCGTAGTCGAGCGCGAGCTCGCCCCGCAACTGCTTCATGCAGTCGCGGCTGTATTCGGCCAGCCGCACCATGCGCCCCTTGTTGACCGCATAGGCCGTCGGCGTGCAGTTGGCGAACATCTTCAGCATCCAGCGCAGCTGGAAGGGGTCCGAGGTGGGCCGCACCGTGAAGGGGGCGTGCTTTTGCAGCAGCCATTTGGCGGCCTTGAGGGGAATGCCGGGGGCAGCCCAGGGGGAAGCATAACCCGGGGAGATCTGACCCGCGTTGGCATGGCTGGTTTCAAGGGCCACCCCGTCACGCCGCTCCAGCAGGGTCACCTTGTGACCGGCCTTGGCCAGATACCAGGCGCTGGTCACACCGACCACGCCACCACCGAGTACCACTATGTCCATCTTGTCTCTCCTTGACTGGGGCCTCCACCTTAATCAGCCGCCACAGGATATTCAACTGGTGTCGATGTCATTGGTGGTTATCGCTATTCACATTTTGTTAACTGGCTCTCAATGTTGTCATTTGCTCACTTTTTGGCATGAAATCCGGTCGATTCAGAGCCGCTCCAGATGGAGCAGATGATGCTCTGCCGTCGTCAGGATGGCTTGCTGCTGTTCTGTGGTTTGGCCATCCCAGTTGGCATAGGGCAGGGCGAGGCGAGGGTTGTTGCCAAGTTTGTCCCGGTTGCGCCAAAGAAAGTGCCAATAGAGGCTGTTGAAGGGGCAGCTGTCCGGCCCGCTGCGGGCCTTCACCTGATAGTGACACCCCTTGCAGTAGTGGCCCATTCGTTCGAGATAGGCGCCGCTGCTGGCGTAGGGCTTGCTGCCCATCAGGCCGCCATCGGCAAACTGGCTCATGCCGCGGGTGTTGGGCAGCTCCACCCACTCGATGGCATCCACATAGATGCCCAGATACCAGGCATCCACCTCGTCAGGGTGGATCCCCGCCAGCAGGGCGAAGTTGCCGGTCACCATCAGCCGCTGGATATGGTGGGCATAGGCGTGCTCCAGAGACTGTCGAATGGCGTGACGTACGCAGGCCATGCTGGTTTCTCCATTCCAGAAAAAACCGGGCAGGGGTCGCTCGGCCCCGAGAAAGTTGGTGCGCTGATACTCGGGCATCTTTTCCCAGTAGAGGGCGCGGACAAACTCGCGCCAGCCGAGGATCTGGCGGATGAACCCCTCCACCTGCGCCAGGGAAATGGTGGCCTGATTGGCCTGCCAGTGAGCTTGCGCAGCGCGGATCACCTCGAGGGGATGGAGCATCTTGCTGTTCATGGAAAACGACAAGCGGCTGTGGAACAGGCTCCAGCCCCGTTCGCTCAGGGCGTCCTGATAGCGACCGAAGTGGGGCAGGCAGTGTGCAAGGAAGTGTTCAAGCAGTGCGCGGCTCTGGCGCCGGGTGACGGGCCAGGGCAGGGCGTCGGCATCGGCACTGCCAATGGTGGCGACGCCGTGGCGGGTCAGCATGGCATCGATGTCGCTCACCTCGTTGGCAAAGGTGAGGGGCGCCGGGATGGGTTGGCTCGCCGGCAATTTGGCGCGATTCTCGGCATCGAAGTTCCAGCGCCCCCCAAGGGGCTGGCCGCGCTCATCGAGCAGCACCCGGTACTGCTTTCGCAGGGCGCGGTAGAAGAACTCCATCCGGCTGTGGGGGTAGCGTCGCCAGCCATCGCGGGGGGTGAGAAAATGTTCGCTGTCCACCTCAGCGGTCGGGATGGCAAGGCCTGAGGCCCACTGGGTCAGCTGGCTTGCAAGGCGCCACTCGTCCGGGCTCTGCCAGGCGAAGCGCTCGGCCTGATGCGCTTCGAGCTGGGCCGCCAGCAAGCTCGGCAAATCGGGCCAGGGGGCGCTCTCATCGAGAGTCAGGTAGCAGACCCGGTGGCCCGCCTTGGTGAGGGCGGCGGCGAAGGCGCGCATGGCGGCAAAGAAGGCGAGCACCTTCTGGCGATGGTGGCGGCAGTAGTCGGTCTCCTGGCGCAGCTCCGCCATCAGGTAGCAGACAGCGGGATCCTGCGTGTGAAACCAGCTGTGACCTGCGTTCAGTTGATCCCCGAGAATGAGGCGCAGCTCCATCAGGGGTGCTCCTTCCGACGACGGCAGCGTTCGCTGCAATAGCGCACTTCCTGCCAGCAGCGGGCCCACTTGCGCCGCCAGGCAAAAGGACGCAGGCAGACGGGACAGATCTTCTCGGGTAGATGGGGTTTGAGGTGCATGTGGCGGCCCTGTTGATGCCCTTGGTTTCTCTCTGCCTCCTTAACGAAGCACCATACGGTCGGGATCACTGGGGGAGCAGAAAGAGGCAATAGGGGGTGATTGCCACTAATGAAAAAGGCCCCCGCACCTGCCGGTGCGGGGGCCCTTGTTCTCGTTGCGGTTACTGGCTGCTGAAGAGCCTGGGCTGGGGAGTGGACTGCGCCGTCAGGGTCATGCGGCCCGAGGTTTCCAGCCAGCTCTTGATCTTTCTGGCATCGGCGACCCGTTCATCCGTGGTGTTGGCGTGAAGCAGCACCATGACCACGGGCTCGTTGTTGACCCGGGTTCCCATCACCAGGCAGCGCCCCGCCTCGCGGATATAACCGGTCTTGGAGACCAGAATGGGCCAGCTTCCTTCCCGTACCAGGCGGTTGGAGTTGAGGTAGTGCAGCTGGCGCTTGCCGTTGCGTACCAGACGCTGCTCGGAGGCGGTGTACTGGCGGATCAGCGGGTAGGTGGATGCGGCAGCAGCCAGTTTGGCGAGATCGTGTGCGGTGGAGACGTTGCGGGGGTTGAGCCCGGTGCTGTCGGCGAAATGGGTGCTCCACATGCCGAGCATGCGGGCCTTGGCATTCATTGCCTCGATAAAGGCTTTGCGGCCACCTGGGTAGTGCCGTCCCAAGGCGGAGGCGGCGCGGTTTTCAGAGGACATCAGTGCGATGTGCAGCATGTCGGCGCGGCTCAGGCGCGAGCCCACCGCGAGGCGCGACCCCGTGCCCTTGAGTCTGTCCACGTCATCCATGGTGACGGTGAGGGTCTCGTTGAGGCGCTGATTGCCATCCAGTACCACCAGCGCTGTCATCAGCTTGGTGATGGAGGCGATGGACATCACCCGGTTGGCGTTGCGCTCTGCCAGTGTCTCGCCGGTTTTCGGGTTGACGACCACGTAGGCATCGGATCTCAGCGGCAGGTTGCTGCGGGGTTCGAGCAGGCTGTTGGTGGAAGAAGAGGTCGCAGAAAACGGGTTGGCATGGGCGCTTTCCATGCTGGCGGGAAGGAGGAAGGCGCCGAGCAGCAAGGGAAGAAAAGGACGAAGGTTCATGATTTGACTCTACTACGACTCACAGGGACATTTGGCTAAGTTATATGACGGTAATTGACGCTTCACAACGTCTGGTGGCCGGATATTTCCATTTTATGGGCCAGCGCACCTTGAAATCCCCCGCATCGGGGCTATTGGGCCCGCAAAAGGGAGTCATAGAGGCCTGCCAGGCCATGGCAGACACGCCACCACGGGGGCGCACTATATGCTGGCGAGGGGCGGGATGACGACTCTTTTTGCACCTTTCGGCGCCTTGGGATGATGAAGGGGTCGTTAATGGCGACCATGGCGATAAAAACGGCGCCCGGCAGGGAAGATGGTCCGCTGCATTATCGCCGTTTTGCCCCGCGTCATCCTCCCATCATTCGCGCGGTCTGAATGGCCTTGATCAGCGCGACCCGGTTGATGCGTGGGCGCTCCTCGTCCAGCAACTGCTGCCAGAGGGCGATGGCCTGGGAGTAGCGGCCGTGCAGGAAGTGATCGGAGGCGAGCAGCATCAGGGCGCTCACCTCACCCTTGTCCTGCTTGAGCGCGCTATCAAGCAGACGCTGCGCCTCCGGGGTGAGCTGCTGGCCCGCCTGGTAGTAGAGCACGGTGGCCTGGGCGGCCTGGGTCGCCGCGCTGGCGCCCCCTTCTTGCAGGGCGAGGCGCTGGTAGGCGAGCAGGGCATTGTCGTACTCGTCCCGATAGAGATAGAGCTGGCCGAGCGCCGCCCAGCCGTCGAGATCGGCGGGGTTGGCTTGCAGACGCTGGTGCAGGGCGCCCAGCTCCTTGTCCTGCAGATCCCGCGGGCTCAATCCCGCCAGCGGATCGGGGCGCGCCTGATACGCCTGCCACGCCTGATAGCGGCCGGTGCCGGCATAAATACCGGCCATCAGCGCCAGCAGCAAGGCCCCAAACAGCATCCAGGAGCGCAGCCAGGGCAGCGGACGGGCGGTGCGGTCCTTGGCCAGCCGCTCGCGCAGGGCCTGCTCGGCGGTTGGGGTGGCGTTGGCGAGGCGGGCCAGCTCCAGCTCCCGGTAGAGGCGGCTGTGGTGGGCAAGCCCCGCCTGCTGCTCGGCCATGATCAGCCGGTTCAGTTCGGCCCTGGGGTCGTGGGCGAGCACCCCCTCGGCTCTGTCGCCGACAAGCGGCACCCGCGCCGGTTGCCGGCGATGCAGGCTCCTGCGCAGGCGATTGAGGGCCAGCAACAGCAAGAGGGCGGGGCCGCCCCACAGCAGCGCCGTGCTGCGCTTGAAGGGGGGATCGTAGCGCACGAAATCGCCGAAGCGCTCCGTCATGCGGGCGATCACCTGCTCATCAGACTGCCCCTCGTCCACCCAGCGGTAGACCTCGAGCCGCAGATCCCGGGCGATGGGGGAGTTGGACTCCACCAGGTTCTGGTTCTGACACTGGGGGCAGCGCAGGGCGCGGGCCAGCTCCTGAGCGCGGGTCTGCCGCTCGGGGTGGCGAAACTCATAGGTGTCGACCCCGCTGGCAAGGGCCCCGAGGCTCAAGGCCAGCAAGAGTGGCGCTATCAGGGCGTGGCCGAGGCGGCTCATGGCTTGCTCTCCTGCACTTGTTTCTCTACTTCTCTTTCCACTTCGGGCTGGCTAGCGGTGTTGCTGCGGGCCTCGGCAAGTAGAGGGGCAAACTGGCGTTGCCAGATCTCCCGGGTGAGCAGGCCGGTATGACGGGTCAACAGGGTGCCGTCGCCGGCGAAGAGATAGGTCTCCGGCGTGCCGTAGACGCCTAGCTCCAGTGCGAGTTGGCCGTCGGGGTCGGCCAGCACGGCGCGATAGGGGTTGCCCGCCTCGGTGAGCCAGGCGCGGGCGGCATCGCCCTTGTCCCGGTAGTTGAGGCCATAGAGGGGCACGGCGCTGGCCAGCTCACCCAGCAGCGGATGCTCGGCGCGGCAGTTGGGGCACCAGCTGGCCCAGACGTTGAGCACGAAGGGCTCCCCCTTGAGCGCCGCGGTGTGGATGGGGGGGCCACCAAGCAGATCGTCACTCTGCCACGCGGGCAGGGTGCGCCCTGCGACGGCCTCATCCTGGCTGTAGGGGTTGTTGCCAAGGCCGAGCCAGAGCAGGGCACCGAGCCCCAGACTGAGCATGAGTGGCACGAACAGGCGCAGACGGGCGTTCATAAGGACTCCTGTTCAAACCGAGGGTAGGGGGCGGTAGCTGGCGCAGGATGGTTAGCCAGCAGCGGCCGGCGGGCGAGCAGGCGCAGGGCGCCGCCCGTCATCATCAACAGGCCACCGAACCAGATCCAGCGCACCAGTGGCTTGTAGTGCAGCCGCATGGCATAGGCGCCGGGTCCCATCTTTTCGCCAAGCACCACGTAGAGATCGCCGAGCAGTCCCCATTTGATCCCGGGTTCGTTCATGTTCATGGTGCGCACGCTGTAGTGGCGCCGCTCCGGGGTGAGCCTAGCTACCTCCTGGCCCTCCCGGTGCACGCTCAAGGTGATGCGCTCGGCGGTGTAGTTGGGGCCGATAATGGGCTCGCTCCCCTCATAGCGAAACTCGAAGGCGCCGAGTTGACAGGGCTGGCCTGCGGCGAGCACCGCGCCCCCCTCCTGACTGTGGTGACTCACCTGTGCGATGCCGAGGGCGCACACCGCCACCCCGAGGTGGGCCAGCAGGCTGCCAAGCCGATTGAGGGTGAGTTCGCGCAGGGCGATCGGTTGCAAGAGGGGGAGCAGCAGGCTGGCCATCAGCCAGAGGCTCAGCACGTTGGCCGCAAGCCCCAGCCAGCTTGCCCGCAGCGGTTCGGGATAGGCGAGGCTCAGCAAGGTGCCCCCCAGCAGGCCGAACAGGCATGGGAGCAGCACCGTGATGCGGCGCTGGGCTGCCAGATGCTGCCAGCGCAGGCGCGGCAGCTGGGTCATCAGCGCCATCAGGCAGAGGGCCAGCGGCACGAAGATGGTATTGAAATAGGGGGCGCCCACCGAGAGCGAGCCCAGATGGAGCGACTGGAACACCATGGGGTAGAAGGTGCCGAGCAGCACGCTGGCGCAGGCCACGCAAAGCAGCAGGATGGCGGCGCCGAGCAGCCCCTCTTTTGACAGCAAGCCAAAGCGGGCATAGGGAGCGCGAATGTCCGCCCGCAGGGCAAAAAGGGTGAGGGCGCAGGTCAATAGCAAACCGAGCAGCAACAAGAGGGTGAGGCCGCGGCTGGGGTCCACCGCAAAGGCGTGTACCGAGGTGAGCACCCCGGAGCGCACCACGAAGGTACCGAGCAAGCTCAGCGAAAAGGTAAAGATGGAGAGCAGCAACACGGCGTGGCCGTAAGCGCCGCGCTTCTCGCACACCACCAGGGCGTGCAGCAGGGCGGTGCCGAGCAGCCAGGGCAAGAGGGAGGCATTTTCCACCGGATCCCAGAACCACCAGCCGCCCCAGCCGAGCTCGTAATAGGCCCACCAGGAGCCCAGCACGATGCCGGCGGTGAGAAAGACCCAGGAGCCGAGCGCCCAGGGGCGGCTCCAGTGGGCCACGGCGCCATCGAGCCGACCCGAGTGCAGCGCCGCCATGGCGAAGGCGAAGTTGACCGCAAAACCGACATAACCGAGATAGAGCAGGGGCGGGTGGATGATGAGGCCGATGTCCTGCAGCATGGGGTTGAGATCGCGCCCCTCCAGCGGCCCTGGGAACTGGCGGTCAAACGGGCTGGAGAAGATCAGGGTATAGAGGCCGAACAGCCCGACGATCAGCCCCATGATGGCCAATACCCGGGTTGTGATCAGCGGATCGACCCGTTTGGAGCAAAGGGCCACCAGCGCGCCCCACAGCCCCAGCGCAAAGACGAAAAAGAGCATGGAGCCCTCGTGGCCTCCCCACACGGCCGCCAGCTTGAAGCCAAGGGGCAGGGCGCTGTTGGCGTGCTGGGCCACATAGACCAGGGTGAAGTCATCCTGGCCAAAACAGCTGGCGAGCAGCAGCAGGGCGGCCACCAACAGGAGCGCGACCAGGATGGCCAGCGGCTTTGCGCAGCCCAGCAGCGGGCGTGAGGCGAGCCGCAGCCCCAGCCAGGGCAGCACCCCTTGCAGCAGGGCGAGCCCGGTCGCCAGCAACAGTGAGAGATAGCCGAGCTCCGCCAGCACACAACCTCCAGTCAATCATTCGTCTATGTTATGCCGCAGCGTCTGCACCGTACCGGCGCTGGGGGATAACATCCACATTTCTGGCAACAATCAATCGCAACAACTCATTGCAACAAATAAGCGCCAGTCACCCGAGGGTGGCTGGCGCTGGTGATCATACCTTTAAACTACCGTCATCTGGCCGGCATAGAGCACGAAGTAGCGCAGCAGCAGGATCCCCACCAGGGTCAGGCTGCAGACCAGCACCAGATAGCCGTTTCTGGCCCGCAGCGGCGCGGGGGCCAGCAGGGCCAGCAACTGGGGCAGCAGCATGCCGATGCCCACCACCCCGAGCCAGAACACCTGAGCCCAGAAGCCGCTGCCGATGGCGGCCCACATGGCTGCCTCCTTCTGGCCGCCACCGAAGTAGAGGCCGGTAAAGAAACAGACCAGCAGCAACACCTCCGCCGCCAGCACCGGCCGCTCGAAGCGGTGGACAAAGCTCACCCCCTGGCTGTGATGGTTCTCCTTGAACAGGGTGACCGCCAGCAAGATGGTGGAAGCGATGCCGGAGCTGACGCCGGAGATGAGGAACAGCACCGGCAGCACCGGGTTGTTCAAGAGCGGATAGGTCTTGAGCGCCGACAGCAGAAAGCCGGTGTAGGCCCCCAACAGCACGGCAAGCAGCAGCAAGAGTGGCGCCAGTAGCCGTTCGATGCGGGCAAGCCAAGCGATGAGATTATCCACAAAGGCGAACTTCTCTTGCAGCAGGTGACGGCGCAAGGTCTCGATCTCGGTCCGAAACACCACCGCCAGCCAGGCAAACAGCACCGCCATGTAGGCCTGGAACAGCATGACCCCCATCGACATCACGGAGTCGAACTGGTAGTGGAACATCAGCTTCCAGAAGGTCCAGGGGCGGGCCAGGTGGAAGATGAGGATCAGTAACCCCAGCACCACGCTCACCGGCGCCAGAATGGCAGTCGCCTTGATGATGCCGCTCTCGCTGCCGGCTCCCTTGCGGCGCAGCAGCACCGAGAGGGTGGTGGCCCCGGCGGAGATGCCGAGCAGGAACAGGTAGATGGCTATGGGCCAGTCCCACACCAGCGAGGGGAAGTGAAATGCATCATGCAACATGATCCATTCCTCCTTCTGTTACTGCGGTAGATGGCGATCGGACAAATCCCCACACAAGGGAAGGGAAGTGAAATGCCTCTTGCATCGTCATGACTTTATCTCCCCTTTGGGCACGCGGTACATCTTGGGCGAAGTGCCGAGTGCCTGCTTGTAGCGATAGGTGGTCTCCTTTACCAGCCGTTTGGCGATGGGGCTGTCCGGGTCATCCAGATTGCCGAACACCAGCGCCTTGGTGGGGCAGGATTCCACGCACGCCGGCTCCTTGCCCGCCGCCAGGTTGGTCTTGCGGCAAAAGTCGCACTTGTCGGCCACCTTGGTCACAGGGTTGATAAAGCGCACCTGATAGGGGCAGGCAGCCAGACAGTACATGCAGCCAACGCAGAGATCCGGGTTGACGTCGACGATGCCATCCTCCTTGCGGATATGGGAGGCACCGGTGGGGCAGACGTGCACGCAGGGGGCGTTGTCGCAGTGCTGGCAGGACTTGCGAAAGAAGTGGTACTCGGCATCGGGGAAGGTGCCGATGGGGCCGGAGCGGATGATCTCGAGGCGCGAGACCCCCTCTGGTACCTGATTCACCTCCCGGCAGGCATCCATGCAGGCGGTACAGCCGATGCAGGCCGTCTCGTCGTGGAGCATGCCAAAGCGGACCCCGTCGATGGTCTGGCTGTGGGCGAGGGGGGTAGCAAGGGAGCGAGTCGGCCCTGTCATCATGATGAGGGCCCCCGCGCTCATCCCCGCCATGAAGTGACGGCGAGAGCAGCTCATGGTACCTCCTTGCCCGAGGTGGTGTTCGTCTTGGCCGCCTTGACGGCCTCATGCTGCTTGCTGTGGCAGTCGACGCAGAGCTTGATGCGAGACTTCTCCGGAATAGCCACCATGGGCTCCTTGGCCGGGTGCAGCTGGTGGCAGCTGGTGCAGGTGAGCTTGGTGGCGTGCACGTCGTGGGCCCAGAGCGCCTCGCGCAGCACTTTGGGCTCGTGACAGCTCATGCAGACCCCGTTCTGCTCGGCGATGGGGTAGCTCTCGGTACTCTGTTTGTTATTGAAGCTGTCGCTAAAGCGCATCACGTCCTTGACCCCTTCCCGGTGTTGAGGGGAGGGTTGACCGTGGCAGTTGGTGCAGGTTACCGGCGCCAGGTTGTTGGGGTTGGTCGCCTGGCCGTGCTTGCCGTGCATGCCTTCGACCTGCTCCTTGTGGCAGTCGGTGCAGGCCTTGTCGGCACTGCGCAGAAATTCCACTTCATGTGTAGTCGGTGCCGGGGCGGTTGCCGCATCGGCCGCCTGGCCCTGCAGGCTGGTGAGCAGCATGGCTGCCATCAGCATCAGTCGTAAGAAATCCATTGTTAAATCACCCATAGGAAGCCTCCATCCGGCTGCGGGCCCGACACTGGGGGCCCGCATGCCTCGTCATTGTGCGAGCCGTCCGGCCGCTTTGGCCTCGGCATCCCAGGCGGGGACTGTGGTCTTGAGGAACTGGGCCTTGTCGCTGTTCATCTGCTTCATGTCCATGCCAAGAGCGGCCTGGGCCTTCTCCTTGCTGGAGATGTCAGGAATGGCGATCTCGTGGCTGATCCCCTTGGCGGCCAGCAGGCGTGCCAGCTTGGTGCGGGCATCGGCGGCCTTGTCCAGGGCGGTTCCCAGCATGCGCAGCGCCACTTCCGGGGCGTGCATCTGCACCCCGTGGGAGGCGATGGAGAAGTCCCAGCGCCATTGGGCGTGACGGATGTCCTGCAGAATGTCCTTCATCTCGGCCTCGGTGGCGCCGGCATCCCAGGCGGCCTTGGCTTCAAAGTGGGCGTGCACCAGCTGCTTCTCGACTTTGAGCTTGATTTCGGTGACGGCGTCCTTGCGCTGCTTGACCACCCCTTGCAGCATCTCCTTGCTCTGGGTGTGGCAGTTGCGGCAGGTCTGATCGAAGCGATCGAAGGGGTTGCCTACCTTGTGATCCGTGTAGACCTTGCCCTGTTCGTTCTGCACCTTGGGCATGTGGCAGTCGACGCAGGCGACGTTGTTCTGGCCGTGAATGCCGGCGCGCCAGGTCTCGTACTCCGGATGCTGGGCTTTGAGCATGGGGGTCTTGGAGAGGGCATGGGTCCAGTCGGCAAAGCCAATCTCGTCGTAATACTCTTCCATCTGCTCAACAGTCGTACCCTTGTCCCAGGGGAATTTCACCGCCTTGGTGGGGCCGCTGAAGTAGTACTCCACGTGGCACTGGCCGCACACCTGAGACTGCTGATCGAAGCGTCCCTGCTCCTTGAACGGCTTGCCGATGGCGGTCATGGCCCGGTCGGCATAGGGACGGGAGAGGTGCAGGGCGGGTTTCCCTTCCTTGAACTCTTTCGAGGCGGTGTCGTGGCAGTCGGCGCAGCCGATGGTGTTGACGATCTCCGGTCCGCCTTTTGCCCACATGCCCTTGAAGTAGCCATCCTCACCCTTCTCGTCGATGACGCGGGCCACGTCCGGGCCTTTGCAGCTCCAGCAGGCCATGGGCAGCGGACCGTCTTCGGCAGTCTTGGGGGCGCCGGTACGCAGGGTTTCCCGCACGTCGGTCAGCGCATAGAAGTGGCCGCGCGGCTTGTTGTAATCCTTGGAGAAGGGGTAGCCGGCCCAGAGCACCACCATCTGCGGATCTTCCGCCAGGGCGTCGGTGCGTTCGCGGCTCTCGCTGGTGCCTTTCCAGCTGGTGAACTGATCGGCGTGATCCTTGGCGAACAGCTCGCTGCGCGCCTCGATCTTGCCCTTGCTTTGTGCCTCGTCGGCCGCCTGTGCCAGACTGCCTGCGCCCAGCAGGGCGGTCAGCAGCAGGGCTGCCAGTCCTGGTCGAAATAGCTTGTCATATGAACCCACGGTCATCACTCCCAGATAAAAGTCCATGTCGGGCCTGACCGTTCCATCTTGGTGTGGACATCTGTGCTCATCATCGACGGGCATGGCAGGCCGATCCATTGTTATGGCTGCATATAAATCGGTGTTTATGCAATTGCTCGGGGGGATAATACCAAATGGGTAAAATGGATAATTATTTATCCCCGTGGGAGTTGCGCTAGATCAATTGAGGGGGGTGAGGGATGCCAAAAGTGCGATCTAGGTGGAATTATTGAACCTCATCCGAGGGTTATTTCCACCCGTTCTCTTTTGATGAAAATAGGTAAAATCGATGTTCATCATGTTGGCGAGGAGGGCTGGGCGAGAGGCGGCGGAGAGATACACCGCATGCAGAGATAGAATAAACTGCTGATATTGAATTTAAATTCAATATTAAGCTTGCGAAGGGGTGAGGGGGAGGCTTCGGTTTTCCATCACCATGGTCCCTGTCAAGGGACTTTGTGACAGAAGCTGTCGTAGAAATGGGTGCCAAGAGAGCCATCTGTTTTCATGAAAGGGAAAATAAGGGCTTTATTCCAGCATATTCGCGGCTTGATAGCGTCTTATTGAATTTAATAGGACGGTTGGCGGCATTTACTTTCGATATTTTCGAAAATGACGAAGGGTTATAGGGGGTTATTGACGGTAAAATAGCCGCCTGTCACGGCAATGCTGATCAGTTAAGGATCCATTGACCGATCCTTCTGCTGTAGGACAATCCGGAACCAATCACTGGTTCCGGATTTTTTATGTCTATTGCAAACGATCTGAACGATGTTGTTGAGGCATCTGGCGACATGCTGGCTCGGCTGGCCATTTTTGCCGACCATATTCCCGACGAATGGATTACTGCCGCTGCCGCCTTGTCTGAAAAGGCCACTATCCGCCGACGCTGCTTACCTTCTGATATGGTCTTGTGGCTCGTCGTGGGGATGGCCTTTTTCCGCAATGAGCCCATCTCCGAGGTCGCTCGGCGCCTCAACATCTGTGCAGAAGGGTTGGCCAATGATGCCTTGCTCGCGGACAGTGCCCTGTCTCAG
>NZ_JAGKRI010000375.1:0-303 GCF_017939255.1 Aeromonas sp. Prich7-2 | reverse complement strand
TCCGTGAGTCGTAATGTCTCTTACCGACTGCTCACGGCTTATCGCAGGTTAGTACGTCCTTCATCGCCTCTGACTGCCAAGGCATCCACCATGTACGCTTAGTCACTTAACCATACAACCCCAAGAAGTGTCGGTGAAACCGGCACGGCTTGTTGTCGTACAACAAGGACCAAATAAAATTTGGTTTTCGCCAAGAAGTTTCCAAAGCACTTGTAACAAATGTTTGAGAACTACTTTTTAAATCAGCTTTCCAGATTGTTAAAGAGCATGTTTGCAACGGCGCAAGGCCGAAGAAAACAGAGT
>NZ_JAGKRI010000074.1:0-17623 GCF_017939255.1 Aeromonas sp. Prich7-2 | reverse complement strand
CACTGAAGGGAGAATCGATGAGAAAGAGGAGAAGTGAGTTGACCCAATCTGAACACTCGAGTTAGAAACGGGGTGACGTGAGCGCGTTAAGGATCAGGGTGTTCACGTTGGCCGGAATGGCTGTTCAACTTCGCCGGAATACGCATGGGTCAGGCCACTCTTGGCATCGACACCAATGTGGGCCTTCATGCCAAAGTGCCACTGATTGCCTTTCTTGGTCTGATGCATCTGCGGATCGCGTTGCTGCTCTTTGTTCTTGGTCGAGCTGGGTGCCTCAATGATGGTGGCATCGACCAAGGTGCCTTGAGTCATCATGACGCCTGCTTCGGCCAGCCAGCGATTGATGGTCTTGAACAATTGGCGGGCCAGTTGATGCTGCTCCAGCAGGTGGCGGAAATTCATGATGGTGGTGCGGTCCGGCAAGGCGCTATCCAGGGATAACCGGGCAAACAGACGCATGGAGGCGATTTCGTACAGAGCATCTTCCATCGCGCCATCGCTCAGGTTGTACCAATGCTGCATGCAGTGAATGCGTAACATGGTTTCCAGCGGATAAGGTCGCCGGCCATTACCAGCCTTGGGGTAAAACGGCTCGATGACTTCCACCATGTTTTGCCATGGCAGAATCTGCTCCATGCGGGACAAGAAAATCTCTTTTCTGGTCTGACGGCGCTTACTGCTGAATTCACTGTCGGCGAAGGTAAGTTGATGACTCATGATGAACCCTTTTTCATGGCTCCAGATGACAAACATGATCTCATATCAGGGACTTGTTCGCACCTTCCCTAAGCCTTAAACTGTCTGGCGTGAAATTGCCCGAAGAAATATCTAGCGCAATCAAAAATGGAAAAAAGGCATCTGCCAAAGCTGGCAACACAGAAATCGAAGTAATCCGAATAGATTGGCCAACAGGCAAGGGGCACGAACTTAAAGTGTTCTTTGAGTAATCATGAGGAAAATCTGGGACACCCACCATCTCGATAGCAGACTTACCTGACAAGGTGGGTGTCCTCTGTCAGTCTGTACAGATCTAGTTATCACCTGACACCGGCCTCAAACCGGTGTCTTGTTTACGCTACTTTAGTGCGCACTTCCTTCGGTATCAATTTCAGACCCTTCTTGAACATGCTGTAAGGCGTCTGTCCCTCCATCATCCTGCCCTGATGTGGCCGCTGGGTGTTGTAGTGTTCCAGGTAGCTATCCAGGTCTGTCTGCATCTGCTCTACCGACTCATACCAGGTCGTCCTCCCCTTGATACGGAAGTGTTCATCCAGCAGTGTGCGATGCAGCCGTTCGATAAAGCCGTTGCTCTGCGGCCTGCGTACCTTGGTTGTCCGGTGCTCAATCCCCTCCAGTTGCAGGAACAGCTCGTAGGGATGGTGGTCAGCTCGTCCACAGAACTCGCGCCCGTTATCCGACAGGATGGTATAGACCCGTGCCTCGTGGGCCTCGAAAAACGGCAGTACCGTTTCATTGAGCACATGAACCGAGGTCACCGGCAGCTTGCTGGTGTAGAGCCGTCCCCAGGCGTGGCGGCTATAGCAGTCCAGCACGGTTTGCAGATACACCTTGCCAACCCCCTTGAGCGCGCCGACGAAGAAGGTGTCGACCGCCACCAGTTCTCCGGTGTAGTGAACCTCAATCTGGCGTTCGCGAAACTCGGGGCTGAAGCGTTCGAGCAGGCGGATCTGCTCGTCATTGAGCTCAATGGTCTGCTCCCGGTGAGTTTTCTCAAGGCGCAGCAAGCGGTCGTGTTTGGAGAGCAAGTCGTGCCGTTGCCACACGCCACGCACACCGCCCGCACTGACATTGATGCCTTGCAGAGCCAGTTCTTGCGCGACCCGCAGCGGGCCATGAGTTGGTCTGGTGAGGGAGTAATCGAGGATGGCCTGTTCAATCTCGGGAGCGACCCGATTGGGATGAGCCCCTTTACAGCCGGGCAATTTGTCGAGCAATCCCTCGGCGCCATAGGTCTGGTAATTACGGCGAATTTCGTAGAACTGCTGACGGCTGTAGCCGATGAGCTTGCAGGCTTTGCTGACATTATTGAGCTCTTTGGCGAGCTCTAGCAGGCTGAGTTTGCGACGTGCTACTTTCTCGTTGGTGGTCATACGGTGACTCCGGATAACACGGTAGGGGTACCGTTTTGTTATCCGGTTTGAAGCCGTATGACCACTCCCTTTTGTGGGCAACTGTCAGGTGAATACCATCTCCATACAAACGGCGTTATGTGGGATCGCAGAGAAACGAGCATGGGAAGAAAATTGGGACCCCCACCGCTCTGAGCGCCGCATAGCGGCCAACTGACTCGCAAAAGCCCCCTTGGTGACTGTCGGGCACGGTATTGGCTCCCCCTCCAATCCGCCGAGGGGAGGGAACAAGGTCAGGAGCGCCATCAGGGATGATGGCGCAGCCGCAGCGGGGCATGGATGCCCCATCTGCGGCGGCCCGCCCGACCTGGCGACTGACCCGAGGGCAACCGCGAAGCGGTCGGATTGGCGGGGGGTGGCCTTTCTTTTGGTGACTTTTCTTTGGCCACGCAAAGAAAAGTCACTCGCCACAGCCCGCAGGGCGGGCGAAACCCCGCATAGCGGCAATCCCGCAGGGCGGGCGAAACCCCGCATAGCGGCAATCCCGCAGGGATTGTGATGCTTGTCATAGGCTAGGAGCTTGGCTGAGCGCCTCCAGAATGGTGGGCGAAACCCCGTCGAGGGCAAGACCCTCGCATTCTATGGGGCAAAGCCACATCCAGAGCGCTGCTGTGCAATGCACTGCGCCGACAGCTCCCCCGTGGGGATGCATTCCCCCCTGCCACTGGCCTATAGTGAGCCCCTACTCGAACAACCTTTGCGAGCAGCACCATGTATATCGGCGAATTTGCCCGGCTGGCGGGCACCACCCCAAAGGCGGTCCGTCTCTACGAGCAGCTCGGGCTGCTGCCCGAGCCCAGGCGGCGCGGCAAGTATCGCGTCTACCGGGCCGAGGATCTGGAGTGGGTCGGCTTTATCCGCGAGGCCCAGCGGCTTGGCTGCAAGCTCGGGGAGCTGGTTCCCCTGCTCGCGGGCGTCACCAGCCTCGACCACTTCCCCTGGCAAAGGGTGGAGCAGCTTATCGCGGACAAGCTGGCGCAGATCGAGGCGGAGGTCGCCAGGCTGCAACGCCAGCATCAGGGCTTGAGCCAGTGCGCCACGCTGCTGGCGCAGCACCCCTGCCGCTATGGCGCCCCGGTCCGGCAATCCCCCGACGGGCGGGATCATCCCGCCGCCGCGGATCGGGGGCAAAAGGTGGCTTGACTCTGTCCCATGGGACAAGGGGTGTAATGGGGGCTCACTTCAAGGAGCCATACCATGACCCCCAACCTGCTTGTTCTCAACGGCAACCCCAAACCCGACAGCCTCTGCCACGCCCTCGCCCGAGAGTATGCCCGCAGTGCCGAGCAAGGGGGCGCGCACGTCACCCTGCATCACGTGGGGGAGCTCGCCTTCGCGCCGGATCTTCACCATGGCTATGACGAGGTGCAGCCCCTCGAACCGGATCTGCAGGCGGTGCAGCAGAGTCTGACGCAAGCCCACCATCTGGTGATCGTCGCCCCCGTTTGGTGGGGCCACCTGCCAGCCCGGCTCAAGGGGCTGCTGGATCGCACCCTGCTGCCGGGTTTCGCCTTTCGCTACCAGCCGGGGAAGGCGCACCCGGAGCAATTGCTCGCCGGCAAGACGGCGCGCCTGCTGCTCACCATGGACAGCCCCCCCTGGTATTACCGCTGGTGGCAGGGAGCCCCCCTGGAGCGCACCCTGGACAAGCCAGTGCTGGGGCTGTGCGGTATCCGGCTGACCCACCGCCAGCATCTGGGGCCCGTCCACACCTCGGATGAGGGGGCCCGCCAGGATGTGCAGCGGCTGGGCAAGCGCCCCGCCTAATCCCTGCCATGGGCATGTTTTGCCCATTAAAAAGCCCCGCAGTTGCGGGGCTTTTGTCGTCGAGGCGGGGGTTATTTTGCCGCGATGGCGTCTGCCATGGGGCTCTGGAACTCCTGCTCGGCTTCTGCGAAGCGATCCTGCATGGCCTTGGAGGGGGCCTTGTCCAGCAGGCTGAACAGCACGATGGCCAGGGTGGCAAACAGGAAGCCCGGGATGATTTCGTACAGACCCAGCCAGCCGAACTGCTTCCAGATGATGACGGTCAGGGCACCGACCAGCATGCCCGCCAGGGCGCCGTTGCGGGTCATGCGGGACCAGAGCACGGAGAGCAGCACCACGGGGCCGAAGGCGGCACCGAAACCGGCCCAGGCGTAGCTCACCAGCCCCAGCACCCGGTTTTCCGGGTTGGTGGCGACGGCGATGGCCACCAGGGCGATCAGCAGCACCATGGCGCGGCCGACCCACACCAGCTCTTTCTGGGAGGCGTTCTTGCGCAGGAAGGGCTTGTAGAGATCCTCGGTGATGGCGCTGGAGCAGACCAGCAGCTGGCAACTGAGGGTACTCATGACCGCAGCCAGGATGGCGGAGAGCAGCACGCCGGCAATCCAGGGGTTGAACAGGATCTTGGAGAGCTCGATGAAGACGCGCTCCGGGTTGGCGGTCACGCCACCCGCCTGCTCGGTGAAGGTGGAGAAGTAGGCCAGGCCGAAGAAACCGATGGCCACGGCGCCACCCAGGCACAGCACCATCCAGGTCATGCTGATGCGACGGGCGCTGGCCATGGAGTGGTGGGAGTCCGCCGCCATGAAACGCGCCAGGATGTGGGGCTGGCCGAAGTAGCCCAGGCCCCAGGCCATCAGAGAGATGATGGCGATGAAGTCCAGGTTCTTGAACATGTCGAGGTTGCTGGCGTTCTGCGCCGCCACCTGCACCATGGCGGTGTCGATGCCGCCCACGGCGATGATGACGAACACCGGAGTCAGGATGAGGGCGAAGATCATCAGGGTCGCCTGCACGGTGTCGGTCCAGCTTACCGCGAGGAAGCCGCCGAAGAAGGTGTAGGTGATGGTGGCCGCGGCACCGATCCAGAGGGCGGTGTCATAGCTCATGCCGAAGGTGCTCTCGAACAGGCGGGCACCGGCCACCACGCCGGAGGCGCAGTAGATGGTGAAGAACAGCAGGATCACCAGGGCGGAGAGGATGCGCAGCACCCGGCTCTTGTCTTCGAAGCGGTAGGTGAAATAGTCCGGCAGGGTCAGGGCGTTGCGGTTCTTCTCGGTATGCACCCGCAGCCGACCGGCCACCCAGCGCCAGTTGAAGTAGGCGCCGATGATGAGGCCGATGGCGATCCAGCTCTCGGAGATGCCGCCGATGAAGACGGCGCCAGGCAGGCCCATCAGGAGCCAGCCACTCATGTCGGAGGCACCGGCGGAGAGGGCGGTCACCCAGCTCCCCATGCGGCGGCCGCCGAGAATGTAGTCGTCAAAGTTACGGGTGGCGCGATAGGCGATGAAGCCGATCAACACCATCCCGAGGATGTACACCAGAAAGGTGATGAGCATGGGGGTGCTAGCTGTCATTCAAAACTCCGTTATGTGACGTCTGTGCCCGTTCTTGCGACGGACTCTTCCTTAAAAAAACCGGCCTAGAGTAATCAGCAGATCGCCGGACCACAACCACTTTTAACAAATAAAAAAACACATGGAAAACGTTTAACACCTAACCAAGCAACCACTCAATTGCAATAAGGCCGGATTTTATCCCGATCTGCCAAGGGTTTACCCTGATGATCCCCTCCCCCGCGCCATAAAAAAGCCCCGACAGTGGCCGGGGCTCGGAATACCGACGAGCGGGATCAGCGGTTGATGGCGATGGGCATGCCGCTGCGCTGCTCCAGGGCCTGCTTGACCAGCTGGGAGTCACTGTCCGCGTGGGCGATGAAGCGGGTCACGGCGGTGGACATGGGCAGCGGGGCCGGCAGGCTGGAGTTGAACTCCTCCTGGTTGCGGGAGAGGGGCTGGTGCACTTCCAGGTAGCGGCGGCCATCCGGCTCGACAGAGGCCTTGATGGGCTGGTTCACGAACTGGACGCGGGTACCGACCGGGACCTGCTTGAACAGGTACTCGATGTCGTCGTTGCGCAGACGCACGCAGCCGTGGCTCACCCGCAGGCCGATGCCGAACTGGGCGTTGGTGCCGTGGATGGCGTACATCTTGCCGATGTAGAGCGCGAACAGCCCCATGGGGTTGTCCGGACCGGCCGGCCAGACCGCAGGCAGGGTCTCGCCACGGGCGGCGTACTCGGCGTGCATCTTCGCGGTCGGGGTCCAGGTCGGGCCCGCCTTCTTGCGCTGCACGCTGGTCACCCAGTCTTCCGGGGTGTCGGTGCCGAGCTGGCCGATGCCAATCGGCAGCACTTCCACCACCTTCTTGCCTTTGGGGTAGTAGTAGAGGCGCATCTCGGCCACGTTCAGCACGATGCCTTCACGGGGGGCATCCGGCAGGATCAGCTGATGCGGCACGACCAGCTTCTCGCCCGCCTGCAGCAGCAGGGGGTCCGCCTTGGGGTTGGCTTCCAGCATGTTGGTCAAGCCGAGCTGGAATCTGGCCGCTGCCGCTTCCAGGGGTTGGCCCGCCTCTTCCGGGGACACCACGTAGTCCAGGTTCTCCCCCACCAGGCGGCTGTTGGCTGCGGGCAGGGCATATTCGATGGCGAGGGCGGGCATGGCGGCCAGGATCAGGGAGCAGCACAGTGCGGCCGCCGTGTTGTGGAGGAGCTTCATAACTTTCCTGTGATAAAGGGGGTGGTTCAGCACTCTGGCCAGCGCGGAGGCGACGGGCGCGCCCGGGGCGAAGAGAAGGCCGCCATTTTTCTCCTCTGCCATGCAAATTTCAACCGCCACGTGCTGACGGGTCGGTGATTAAATACGGTGCCGCGCTGCGCCGCGGCACCTTGTCATAAGCGGGATCAGCCGTTTTTCCAACTGTGCATGTCATAACCGGTTGGAGACTGATGCAAACGCAGATGGAATTGCTCAATTATCGCAAATATGTGGTCGAAAATATCAGCCTGTATCCCTTCATACTCGGCCCAGGCGGTGGTCGCCGTGAAGCAGTAGATCTCCAGCGGCAGGCCGTCCGTGGTCGGTGCCAACTGGCGCACCATCAGGGTCATGTCCTTGCGAATACCCGCATGAGCCCGCAGGTAGGCATCCAGATAGGCGCGCAGGGTGCCGAGGTTGGTGAGGTGGCGACCATTGATGGGGCAGCTGATGGCATCGCTGAGCTGCTGGTTGTAGCTGCTGAGCTCCTGCTCCTTGCGGCTGAGGTAGGGCGCCAGCAACCTGGCCTGCTTGAGCTGCAACTGCTCCTGCGAGGTGAGGAAGCGCACGCTGGTCATGTCGATGTTGACGCTGCGCTTGATGCGGCGCCCGCCGGATTCGGTCATCCCCTGCCAGTTCTTGAAGGAGTCGGAGATGAGGGCATAGGTGGGGATGGTAGTGATGGTCTTGTCCCAGTTCGACACCTTGACCGTGGTGAGGCCGATGTCGGTCACCTCGCCGTCCGCGCCGTACTTGTCCATCTGCAGCCAGTCACCGACGCTCAGCATGCGGTTGGCGGAGAGCTGGATACCCGCCACCAGGCCGAGGATGGGGTCCTTGAACACCAGCATCAGTACCGCGGTCATGGCCCCCAGGCCGCTGAACAGGAAGAGCGGCGACTTGCCGAGCAGCAGGGCGATCATCAGGATGCCCACCAGGATGCTGGCCACCAGTTTCACCCCCTGGAAGATGCCGCGCAGGGGCAGATCCCGCCCAAGCCGGGTATGACGGCTCAGGGAGAGCAGGCAGTCGAGCAGGGCGAACAGGGCAAGCAGCAGGAACAGCAGGATCCAGAGCTGGGCCAGCAACTCGATAAGCGCCAGGCTCTCGGACGCTTTGGGCAGCCAGATCTCCGCCTGACCGAGCAGTACGGCCCCCTGGAACACGAAGGCGAGCCGGTAGAAGAGGCGTTGCTGCAACTGGGGCGGCAGCCACATCTGCTTGGTCTTGCCAAGCAGCCCCACCAGGCGCACCAGCAGGATGCGGTGCAGCACCAGGTGCAGCACCATGGCGGTCAGCACGATGAACCCCAGGGCAATCACCAGGGCCATCATGGGGGTCACATCGACCCCCAGGCCTGACAACCAGTTGAAAAACATCTCTTTCATCGTTACCTCCGCAATATCACACAGCGGTCAGGGTACGCATCTGGTCCCCCATGTCAAATGACAGGACGCTCACTATTGCCGAAACGACAACGCCCGGCAGGGGCCGGGCGTTGTCATCACCAGAGGGTGCCTTAGCCGACCAGGCTCAGGGCATCACGGGCGATCACCAGCTCTTCGTTGGTGGGCATCACCAGGGCCAGACGACTGCCTTCGACGGTGATGGGGCCTTCACCGCCCAGCACGGCGGCGTTGTTGGCCTCCTTGTCGATCTTGAAGCCGAGCAGGGCCAGTCGGGCCAGCACCATCTCGCGCACCATGGCGGCGTTCTCGCCGATGCCGCCGGTGAACACCAGGGCGTCAAGGCGACCATCCATGGCGGCAGCATAGGCTCCGACGTACTTGGCAACGCGATAGGTGAAGACATCCAGCGCACGCTTGGCACCGGCGTCAGTGGCGTAGTTGCCGGTGACGTAGCGGCAGTCGCTGCTCTCCTCGGTCATGCCCAGCAGGCCGGATTCGCGGGTCAGCACCTGGTTGATCTTGTCCACGCTGTAACCCAGGTTGTCGTGCATGAAGAAGACGATGGCAGGGTCGATGTCACCGGAGCGGGTGCCCATCGCCAGCCCTTCCAGCGGGGTCAGCCCCATGGAGGTGTCGACGGACTCGCCGTTCTTGATGGCGCAGACGGAGGCACCGTTGCCCAGGTGGCAGTTGATGATGTTGAGCTCATGGAGCGGTTTGCCCAGCGCCTTGGCGGTCTCTTCGGCGATGAAGCGGTGGGAGGTGCCGTGGGCGCCGTAACGACGGATGCCGTTCTCGCGATAGAGTTTGTAGGGCAGCGCGTAGAGGTAGGCTTCCTCTGGCAGGGTCTGGTGGAAGGCTGTGTCGAACACGGCCACGTTCTTGTCGGCCAGGGCCGGGAACACTTTGAGGGCGGCACGGATGCCGATGAGGTGCGCCGGGTTGTGCAGGGGGGCAAACGGAATGGCGGCCTCGATGCCGGCGATCACGCCCTCATCGATACGCACGGAGCGGGAGAACTGCTCGCCGCCGTGCACGATGCGATGGCCGATGGCGACCAGCTGATCGGCCAGGGCGGGATCCTGGGGCAGGATGTGGCCCACGATGTGGTCGAGGGCTTCCTGGTGCGCGGCACCGGCGCCCAGCATGGCGTCGCCCTTGACCCCGTGGAGTTTCCATTTGATACGTGCGTCATCCAGATTGAAGCATTCGGCCAGGCCGGACAGCATGTCCTCGCCCGTTTCAGCGTCCATTACGGCAAATTTCAGGGAAGAGCTACCGCAGTTAAGGATCAATACCAACTTGCTCATGTTCTACATCTTCCTGTGCTTCGGCTTTACGCCGACAGTGTCGTGTCATCCAGCGATGGATGGGATTCCCCTGCCGGGGGCTTATGGTCGCAGGAGGGTGCGTCCAATTTTTCAAATCGTTGGGCGCAGACCGTTCGTCTGGCGCGCGCGTCGAATCAGCGATTCGCAACGGGCCTCTGTTGGCCCAATCACTCGGGACTCCAGGCCCCGAATGCCACTCAGGCGCCGGTCAGCAGCGACTGGTGAACCTTGACGACCAGCTTCTTGACCGGACCTGGGGTCGTCAGGGTACAGAGGGGGCGATGCAGTTCTCCCGGCCAGAAGATGGCGAAGTCGCCGGGCTGCAACGCCAGATAACTGGTCTGCTCGTCATCGACGAACCAGAGATCGGGGTGAGGATGGTCGGCACCGTCCCGGCTGTAGGCGTGAGGGCCCACGCCGATCCACTCCTCGCCGCGCAGCAGCAGCTGGATGTCCAGATACTGCTCATGAAACTCGCCCCGGCGATCCGCCACCGGCTCTGTCAGATCCTCGCTCACCAGGCAGAACAGCGTGAGGCCGTCGACCTCCTGCTTGCCGAGGGGGGCGTGCAGCCAGCGTTCGACGCTTTGCACCACCTCGGCCACGATACGGTTCAGGGGGGCGGGCAAGGGGGTGCGTTGCAAGGTATCCAGACTGCCGGTGATCATTAGGTTCGCATCCTTAGATATATCTGTGGTCTATCTTTGTGCACCAATGAAAAAGGACCATTGAAGGTCCTTTTATCGTCTCGTCTGCCATCCGTGCAGACGGGGGCGCTGTCGCTTCCAAGCCGATGGCGCCGAGTCACTGTTGCATACTCGTCCGCCCCTGCCAAGAGATACTCGCCCATTCACCCGATGATCGTACCAGTTGAAACAATATTATTCACTACCCAATCTCCCCCGACTTTGACCAGACGCAAAAACGGGAGCATCTGCTCCCGTTTTTTTCCATCACCCGCTCAAAAGCGGTGCCATTCAAACCTTGCCGGCGTTTTCCACCGGCTTGGCGTACATGGCGCGCCAGATGGCCTTGTGCTCTTGTGGCACCTCGGACTGGCGAGTCAGGAAGGCGCTCTGCTCTATGGTGCTGGCCTTGCCGGGCACATCCGCCGCGAGGTAGTTGCCCGGGAAGAGGCGATAGCTGCTCCAGATCGCCTTGTCGATGAGCGCCGCCAGCTCGTCCGGATCGCTGAAGCCCTCGGTGATGGGGGCGCCGAAGGAGACGTGTACCCGCCCCTTCTGGCCGACGATGCCCGCGACGATACTCTCGATGTCCTCGAACTCGCCCTTCTCGTAGCTGCCGTTGACCGACTTCTCGTAGAGCTCGCGCGCCTTGGCCTTGTCGGTGGGATCCAGCTCGTAGCTGATGCTCACCGGCACGATGTTGAGGCTGCGCATGTAGTCGACGAACTCGATCTTCTGCTTCTTGCCGTCCACGTAGAACATCTTGAGGATGGCCGGATCCGTCTTGTCATCCCCGTCCTTGGCGCGCCCCTCCTTCTGGGCGATCCAGATGGAGTGCCCCTCATGCACCGACTGGCCGATGTAGGCCGACAGCTCGCCGAGGGCCTTCATCATCTCCCGCGGCCCCTTGGCGGAGCGCTTGACGATGAAGCTCTTGTTGAGCTTCATCAGCTCGGTGGCGCAGGGCTTGCGCAGCAGGTTGTCGCCGATGGCGATGCGCACGGTATCGAACCCGTGGGTGTGCAGCCCCCAGTTGACGAACGCCGGATCCATGGCGATGTCCCTGTGGTTGGAGACGAACAGGTAGCCCTGCTCCTTCTTGAGGTGTTCGAGCCCGGAGAAGCTCACTCCCTGGGTGGAGGTGGCGATCATCCGGGTCATGTAGCGGGTCACCCCCATCTGTACCTGATGGATGGTGCTGACCTTGGCCCACTTGTGGCGCAGGAACTGGCGGATCAGCGGGCGAATGGCCCAACCCAGCCAGCTCATCAGGGAACCGAAGCGGTATTTGGCGATGGCGCCGATAAACTCGTCATCCTGGATCAGCCGCTCGATGGCAGCCGGTACTTCTTCATCGCGATAGGGGCGAATGTCCGCGAATCTATCTACTTCTGTCACAATGTCTGCCTTGCATGTATGGAGTCGCGGCCTGCGTCTGCCGGCCGGGAAAATTCAGGGCGCAATTTTACACGCTTTTATCCCCAGGGGTATGAGAGGCGTACAGATAGTGCGATCTTGCAGTGAAAAAGCGATGGCGGTCACCCGCCAGCCCCCCTTTCGACAACGGCTCTGCTAGCCAGCGGGATTGATGAGCGCGGTGAGGACGTGGTCCTCCCAGCGGCCGTTGATCATCAGATAGTCCCGAGCGTATCCCTCCTGCTCGAACCCCAGCCGTTCGAGGAGCGCGCCGCTTCGCAGGTTCGCGGGCATGTAGCTGGCCATGATGCGATGCAGGCCCCGCTCCCGGAACAGGTGATCGATGCCAGCGGCCACCACCTCCTGCATCAGGCCCTGCCCCTCGTGCTCCTTGTCGATGGCATAGCCCAGGTGGCACGCCTTGAACATGCCCATCACAATGTTCGTGAAATTGCAGGTGGCGAGCACCCGCTCCCCCCTGGGATCGAGCGCCACCAGTTGCACGGCACTGCCCTCGAAATAGTGGCCGTAACCGTCGCGCAAGCGGGTCTGCCAGTGAGCCAGGGTGTAGAAGCTCTCCTCCCGCCTGGGCTCCCAGGGGGACAGGTGGGCGCGATTGCGCAGATAGAAATCCACCATCAGGCAGGCCCGCTCCGGGGTCAGCACGGTCAGCCGGGTACGGGGGGTGGCAATGTGGGGCAGCGTCGTCATCTCACCCTCAGGAGGTTGGAAGCGGACAGGAAGGTCATCAGAGATCCCTCAGCCTCAGCCACTCGTCCCGCAGCAGGCCGTAGTGCACATGATCCACCACCCTGTCCGCCAGCCGCTCCGCCCGCCGGGTGATCCCCTCCTGGGTCATTCCCAGCCGCTCGCACACGGCCCGGCTCGCCTCGTTCTCGAGGGCGGCGCTGATCTCTACCTTCTCCATCCCCATCTCCTCGAAGGCGTGATGGATCAAGGCCTGGCAGGCCCGGGTGATGATGCCGTGCCCCTGCCAGCGCTCCGCCAGCCAGTAGCCGATGGTCACCTTGCCGAGATCCTGATCGATCTGGTTGTAACCGATGACGCCGACCACCTCCCCCTGATACTCGATGGCCGTGGTCAGCCCCTCCCCCCGGGCAAACTTCTCGATGGCGTGGCGAATGAAGGCGGCGCTGTCGGCGGGCTGCTGGATGTGGGGCACCCAGGGCAGCCACTGGGAGAGGTAATCGCGGTTGCGCTGACAGAGGCGAAACAGCTCGCTGGCCATGTCGGGTTGCAGGAACAGGAGCGCCAGCTCGTCATCCAGTTGCCATGAAAACATCGCCACTCCTCCCCGGTTCCACTCCGGCCATCTGCCGTCATGGGAGCCAATGTAGTCAATCAATCCCTTGTTTGCCAAGGACTTTTCAACCGGCTTCCCCGCTGGCAACCCCCATATGGCGATCCCCATGCGGGCACCTTGCCCCCAGGCCATCAATCACCCCTCGCAGCGGTTCAACATGCTGCCATTACCAGTATTTGTGGATGATTGGCGCTGTAAAAGTGAATCGTGCTACCTGTTTTCGCTGCCCTGTGACAAATGACAGGCCGTTATTTTCCCCCTTCCCACTAGTGTAAGAGCGCCGGGCAACGGACCCGGCGTGTAATCTTCATCGACTAAGGAAAGACGAGATGAACAAAGTCTATTTGGCCGTCATGCTGGCCTGCTGGGGAAGCGCCGCCATGGCGGCAGAACAGGTGGAAGTGAACCAGGTCTCCGACCTGGCCGGTGCGGTGAGTGGCGCCGCCAAGATTGGCGCCCTTGGCGCCGGGGATGGCGAGTTTCGCAAGGTGCGGGCGGTGACGCTGCCCAATGGCCAGCAGCGGATACGCTATGAGCAGACCTGGCAGGGGATTCCGGTGTGGGGCCAGGTTCTGGTGGCCGATCAGGCGCTGGGGGGCCAGGTCAATCAGGTGTCCGGCACCATGCTGCGCAAGATCGATGCCGACCTGACGGGCCCGGCCGTTGCCCTCTCCGCCAGCGACGCCGCACGCCAGGCTCGCAGCGGTGCCAAGGGGAGCAACGAACAGGTCAAGCTGTTCGTGATGCAGGATGAGACCGGCCAGGCCAGACTGGTCTATCTGGTCTCCTGGCTCGCTGCCAGCAAGGAACCGAGCCGCCCCTTCGTGATGATCGACGCCCAGACCGGCAGCGAGCTCAAACGCTGGGAGGGGATCAACCACAAGGACGCTACCGGCCCGGGGGGCAACGTCAAGACCGGCAAGTATTTCTACGGCGCCGACTTTGGCCCCCTGCAGGTGGATGACAACTGCCGCATGACGGGGACCAACGTGGACACCCTCAACATGAATCACGGCACCACGGGGGGCACCATCCACCAGTTCACCTGCCCGGAGAACACGGTCAAGGAGATCAACGGTGCCTATTCCCCTCTCAACGATGCCCACTACTTCGGCAACGTGGTGTTCGACATGTACCGCAACTGGTACAACACGGCGCCGCTGAGCTTCAAGCTCAAGATGCGGGTGCACTACAGCCGCAACTACGAGAACGCCTTCTGGGACGGCAGCCAGATGACCTTCGGCGACGGGGCCACCACCTTCTATCCGCTGGTGAGCCTGGATGTGGCGGCCCACGAGGTGAGCCATGGCTTCACCGAGCAGAACTCAGGACTGGTCTACTCCGGTCAGTCTGGCGGCATCAACGAGGCCTTCTCCGACATGGCGGGGGAAGCGGCCGAATACTACATGAAGGGCAGCAACGACTGGCTGGTGGGGGCCCAGATCTTCAAGGGCAACGGCTCCTTGCGCTACTTCGAGGACCCGGCCCGGGACGGCAAGTCCATCGGCCACGCCAGCGATTACTATGACGGCATCGACGTGCACCACAGCTCCGGGGTCTACAACCGCGCCTTCTACCTGCTGGCCAACACCAGCGGCTGGCAAACCCGCAAGGCGTTCGAGGTGTTCGTGCTGGCCAACCGCCTCTACTGGGGCCCCAACACCACCTTCGATCAGGGGGCGTGCGGGGTGACCAGGGCCGCCACGGATCTCGGTTACAGCGTGAGCGACGTGGCAGCCGCCTTCACCGCCGTCGGGGTCAATGCCACCTGCGGCGGCACCACGCCCCAACCGGGCAGCGTGCTGCAAAACGGGGTACCGGTGAGCAATCTCACCGCCGCCAAGGGGGGCAAGCTGAACTTCACCGTCGAGGTGCCCGCCGGCAGAAGCCAGCTGGTGGTGACCAGCAGCGGCGGCAGCGGGGATGCGGATCTCTACGTGAAGTTCGGCAGCGCGCCGACCGCCAGCAGCTATGACTGCCGCCCCTACAATAGCGGCAATGCCGAAACCTGTACCCTGAACGCTCCCAAGGCGGGGACCTGGCACGTGCAGCTGAGCGGGTTCAGCGCCTTCTCCGGCGTCACCCTCAAGGCCAGCTACTGAGTCTGAGCGGGCATCAAGGGGAATCAGCGAAGTGCGCCGGCCTGGTCCGGCGCTTTTTTATGTCCGCTTGCCCGACCAGCGCCGGGCAAGGGTACGGGCCGCCTCCAGCACCCGCTCCTTGGCGGGATTGGGGCGCTTGCCGCTGCGCCAGGCCATCATCACGTCCCAGTGATCCGGTGGCAGATCCACCACGTCCAGCTTCACCAGGCGACCGAACTCCAGATCCCGGGTGATGGCGAGCGCCGGCATCAGGGTGATGAAGCCGTGCTCCAGCGCCAGCTCCCGTGCCGCACTCGCTGGCTGGATGGCGTGCAGCGGGCTCGCCACCTGGCGCAGCAGACGCAACTGCAGGATCAGCTCGTCGCAGCCCGTCCCCCACTGCTGGGGCGCCAGCCGCTCGTTGGCGATGTCCTGCAGGGTCAGCCCCTGCCGCCCGGCCAGCGGGTGGGTGGCGCAGGCCACAGCGATGATGGGGGAACGGTAAAGCAGTTCGAGCTGGATGCCCGCGATGGCAGGGCACTTGAGAATGAAGCCCACGTCGGTCTCGCCGGTCAGCAACTCCTGCATGATGATGCCAGAGTGATCCGTGTTGCAGCGGATCTCGAAGGTCTCATCCACCAGGGCCAGCAGCAGGGGGCCGAACACCGCCGTGGTCAGAGAGGGGAGGCAGGAGAGCCGGATCCGCGGCAATGCAGGCGCCCCCTGCATCGCCAGCCGCCCCCCTTCCAGTGCGCTCAGGGCCGCAGTCGCGGCAGGCAGAAACTGCTCGCAGGCCGGGGTCGGGGTGGCCCCCCGACGATGGCGACGGAACAGGGACTGACCCAGCTCCTGCTCCAGCACGGCAATGCGCTGGCTCACCATGGGTTGTGACCAGCCGCGAATGGCGGCCACCTTGCTGAAGCTGCCACGGTTGGCCACATCCAGCAGCAGTTGCAAATCGTCGAGGGTCATAGCCATAACCAAATCCAATATGAAATATAGCCAGTTGTCGGCTACCACTATATCTGGAGCCCCACCAGAATAGCAGCATCAATCGTCATGAACCGGCTGAACGCCACCGAGCCAGGGAGTTGTCATCCCCCTTGGCTCTGTTTGGTGACGGCGCCGTTCGGGCAAGAAAGACAACAATATCAGCGAAGCAAACAGAGGTATCAGGGTCATGGTGGATCGGGCGAGGCGGTTGGGGCGGTGGTTCTTGGCATTGGATTCCCTGCTGGTGATCCTGGGCTTTTTCGTGGTGATGCCCATGATCAGCCTGCGCTTCGTCGACCAACTGGGCTGGGCCGCCGGTGTGGTCGGACTGGCACTGGGGCTGCGTCAGCTTACCCAGCAAGGGCTGGGGGTCTTTGGCGGCTCCCTCGCCGACAAGTTCGGGGCGCGCCCCCTCATCGTCTGCGGCATGCTGCTGCGGGCGCTGGGGTTTGCCAGCCTGGCCTATGCCCAGAGCGGATTGGAGCTGATCCTCTCCTGCATCATCTCGGGGCTGGGTGGCTGCCTGTTCGATCCCCCCCGCGCCGCCCTGGTGATCAAGTTCACCCGGCCACGGGAGCGGGGTCGCTACATCTCCCTGCTGATGATGCTGGAGAGCGCCGGCGCCGTGGTGGGAGCCCTGCTCGGCAGCTGGCTGCTCAACTTCGATTTTGAATACGTCTGCCTGCTGGGTGCCGGCCTCTTCGTCTGCGCCGCCCTGTGCAACCTGCTGATCCTGCCCCCCTACAAGCTTTCGGTACGTCCGACGCCGATCCGGGACGGCCTCGGCCAGGTGCTGGCGGACAAGGCCTTCTGCCGACTGGTGCTGATCTTAAGCGGCTACTACGCGCTCTGGGTGCAGGTCATGCTGATCTTCCCCATTCTGGTCAAACAGATGGCGGGCAGCACCACGGCGGTGGGCTGGATGTATACCCTGGAGACGGCCATCTCCCTGGCCCTGCTCTACCCCCTTGCCCGGTTCGGCGAGCGCCACTTCAAGCTGGAGAACCGTCTGATGGCGGGGGTGCTGCTGATGACCACGGGGATCGGGCTGGTGGCCTTTGCCACCACCTTGCCCGCCGTCTTCCTGCTGCTCGCCTGCTTCTATCTCGGCATCGTCATCGCCGAGCCGGCGCGGGAAACCCTGATGACCAAGCTGGCACAACCGGGGGCGCGGGGCAGCTACATGGGCTTCAGCCGACTGGGGCTGGCGCTCGGGGGCATGACGGGTTACGTGGGGGGCGGTGCCCTGCACGACTACGCCATGGCCCAGGGGCAACCCTGGTTGCCCTGGCTGGTACTCGGCACCGTCGGTGTCACCACCTTGCTGCTGCTGGCCAACTGCTTCCAGCGCGGCTCTCGCCTGGCAGGGGTCAACGCCTAATCCTCTGGCAATCATCCCGTCTACCCCGGGCGCCCTTCTCTTGAAGGGCGCCCTTTTTTACCTTCTTCTTGCATTGCCCTTCCCCTCGTCTGCGCCCATCCGCCCGAAAATCCCCCATAAAAAAAGGTTCATCGCGGCTTTCCGGGGAAGGCCGCCTTGATTTTCAGAAAAAAGTATTCTGAGTCCCTAAATCCATATGCCATACGCTTTATCACTTTGATCTTGTTGTTCACCCCTTCCAGCACACTCGTGTGCATCGGGTAG
>NZ_JAGKRI010000374.1:0-374 GCF_017939255.1 Aeromonas sp. Prich7-2 | reverse complement strand
CCTGATTACCCATGATTAGCAGTCAGTTACCACGAACTATACTGATCTTACGTACAGTTATCGAGGTGCGAGATCATGGCCAAAAGCAAAATCCAATTCCAGAAAGGCTACAGCCTGTTTGAGTTTCTCAAGGACTATGGCACTGAGGCTCAGTGCGAAAACGCGCTGTTCACTTGGCGTTTTCCTAACGGCTTTGTCTGCCCTGAATGTGCCAACAAGACCTGTTGTCGCCTGAGAAGGCGGCCACGTGTGTGGCAATGCAATCACTGCCGTCACCAGATGTCATTGACTGGAAACACGATTTTCGCAAACACCAAGCTCCCACTGACCAAGTGGTTTCTGGCAATGCACCTGTTGTCACAAACCAAAACAGG
>NZ_JAGKRI010000073.1:0-9679 GCF_017939255.1 Aeromonas sp. Prich7-2 | reverse complement strand
GGCAGGGGCAGGGGCAGGGGCAGGGGCAGGGGCAGGGGCAGGGGCAGGGGCAGGGGCAGGGGCAGGGGCAGGGGCAGTTCAGGAGAAGGTTGATACCCAAGCACTTTTTGACCAAGACATTTTGTCCTCTTTGGGTATCTAAGGGGAGTCCATATGCAAACCATCAACTTACTGCGTCGAACCTTTAAAATTGGCTCTGCTATCGTAGATGACCCTGTTCCTGGCCTGCCACTCGAAACGGCACAACAGATCCTATCAGCCACCTACCCACAGGTGCGCTGGACAACCTTGTACGAGACAGATGGCCTTCTGGTTGGGAATACATTGCAATACGAATTTCTAATACCCCCAGTTAAAACCAACGGTTAGATGTTGGAGGGGGGAGGGGATCAAAAACCGCCGCAAGGCGGTTTTATCATTTTGGTGCATAGATTTCAGTCGCCAGCTATCAGTCCTCTAGGGGTGGTTTGAGTGACCCATCACAGTTGATGGGGGGCTATCGTCGGTGAGCTGACAGCCGAAAAATACAGTGTATTTATGTTTCCAACTTGTTATTGATGGCGCAAGAGAGCAACAAAAATACACTGTATTTTTGGGAGCTTGAGCTGATCTTGCGTCTGAACAATCTAAGAGATACTGGCTGCATAGGAGGTGCCTTCATGCCGACTCATGATGAACTAGCCGCATGGCTGGATGTAATTGAGGCTGAACCAGAACAGCCGTTAGAGCCAGTTTCCGATCAAAATTACCTAGAAGCATTTGCCAAGGAGAAAATGAAATGGGTGCAGTTTGCTCAGAAAGTTGCGAGAGCACCAACCGAGCGGGATTTGCAATCCGGTTGGGCGTTCCGGCCTCGCTGACAGGGCAGGATCGCGCACGTTTGCAAGTACCCCCATCCTTGCGTCTGCGTGGGGCTGTGATACCAAGACCGGGGCTTTCGACTACAGATGGATTCCAATCATCTATTCACTCTCTGGGGGAAATTGCACCACTGTTGAAGTCTGTTGTTACGTTGGCTCACAAGAACGGATGGGGGGCCACGGAACTGACCTATTTGGTGGCAGCACAAACTCTAGCAGAGCGCCTGAGTCGTTTTGAGGATCTTGCGCATGTGGTATGCCAAGAGCTATCTACGCGAGCTGAGCGAGCAGGGGAGGCATGTGCCCGCGAACTGCGGGAGATACTGATAAACGTGGGTGGGGAAATATTGGCCGGAGAGTTTGACGATAGCTATTCAACGTGTAAGCAGATTCTTGATTTTAGTTTTGGCCTTGTTAACGACCGAAACGGTAATGAGTTCGGTCAGTCCAGCGAGCAATTAAGATTCCGGCTGTTTTCAGATCTAGAATTCATGGTATTTCCATCGTCAGTATCCAGCGACTACCTCGCAGCATTTCAAAACCTCATGTTCTCGCAACTCCCACTGGTAGGGTTCATCCCAAGCAATGCCTTCTTTGAATACACTCTCGACTGGATGACTGAGTGTTACGATCTTGAGTTACCCGAGACTTTGGAGGCCACCCAAATTCACGAGTTCATCGGCGTTCTGGAGCGGGCAGAAAGTGAATTATCCAAGATAGACTCAGCTCCCAGATTCGAAACAGAAGCCCCCGACTTTTTCGATAAACTCGCGCTTCTGGTCGGTGGCAAAGCAGAGGCAACATCTGTTCTTATGAAGGTAAATGATGCCAGTGATGAACTCGGTGGTGATGGATACTCAGCCATGTGGAGCTGTTTTGATTATTGCCATCAGAAAGCTGGCTGGGCTGAAATCGAGCAGTCAGTAAAGGAGATAACTGCTGAAGGGGGACTTGCGGCTGTGTTTGGCCGCTTGCGCGAGGTGGAAGATAACACCTCTCTGAGTGCCTTCCTATTGGGGGCTCAGACGATCATTGAAAGGGAAATGGCGACCTATAGGGTCTCGAAAGAGGTTTTCGACTACCAAGACGAGTCTGACATATCCATTGACTTTAAAATCCCCTTTGAGACAAAGGCACTTCCGCGCAGGGAGCTTGCAGATGATGCCTACAACACTCACAACGACTTTGCCATGAACGGGGATCTATGTACCTCTAGCGTTTGCGTCCACATCAATGATGATACTTTGATGGCCATGGAATCGTGGCAGCGAAGCATTGCAATTATGGCCGCTGTGTACGTCGCAGGAAACAACGTTAAAGAGGAAGCTGGTCATGCAAGTGGTCAGAAATAATACCTGTCAGAAGAAACAGACTTTACCCCGCCTTGCGCTCGTATTTTCCAGCTCTAGTGAGCAGATGGCAGACCTAACCGGCATTACACGACACGCCATCGTTGACGACAAACTCGGGTTAGGTGAACCCCTGTCAATGCAGACTATTCATGAGCTGTTGGCAGACCTCACAGGCTCTCTGGATCGCTCCCAGGGTAACACGAAGGGCAACTACCAATTCATCCCCTCTAACGTGCTACTCAGTAGCCCAAGCGCGATTACATGGTATCAGCCCTCGCGGGAAGGGATGTTATGGTTACAGGTGGGTGGTGAGCGTTGCGGTTTCAAGATCCTTTGGCCAGCTCTAGTGTTCAATGTCCAGAAAGGGTCGGCACGGCTATCTGTAGCCGCTTTGGACACCGACGAACGCCCTACACCCGAGAACCATGTCTACGATGTTCCTATGCCCAACTGCTACCACGGAGGAGGGTTTTGCCTTGGAAGTGCAACGTTGCCCCGAGAAATTGATTTCTCGACCTTGCCGGAGATTGAGGCTTGCATGTACGACGCACTTAAAACTCACAGTAACAACTCCCAAGCGGTAGCCGATGGCTCTACACCAACCGCGTTTTGGGTCGGGATGGACGTAGAGCGGAGAAAGACCGGCGTAATCCCAACAATAACTGCATCCCAGATGACGAGAATAGGCTATCTCGGTGATTGGATTGAACAGGTTGCATCACGATAAAGAAGGGGATAATTGCGAAAGTTGAGAAAAGGAGCAGGGCGATGAAGTGGAAAACCCCCATCGAGTATTTGTCTCAGGAAGTGGATGTTGTGCTAATTGGGTGTGGAGGGACTGGCAGTTTTGTCATGGGCGAGCTGTCAATGTTACATGATCTCTTGACCCGTCTTGGTCATCCCGGTATCAGTGTGACTGCCTATGATGGCTCTCCAGTTCGTGAAGCTAATTTAGGTCGCCAGAGGTTCCATGCGGCAGACCTGGGGCTCCCCAAAGCACAAGCCTTAGTCGATGCGGAGCGTTGCTATAACGGTTTCGCTTGGGAGGCTAGGGGAGACTATGAGGTGGGTCAGGAACTCCTTAATCGCCGCCGTCCAACCGTATTTATCACAGCAGTGGACAAGCCTAGTTTTCGTGTACAATTCGGGTCGAAGTTTGCAACATTGAGCAAATCAAACCGCCTCTGGATTGATGCTGGCAACGATAACAAGACGGGGCAGGTAGTTTTAGGGGGGGCTGGGTTGCCGACAGCCTACGACTTGTTTGCGGGGCAGTATGAGGTGATGGTGGATGACCTATCCAAGAGCTGCTCATCAGCGGAGGCCGTCGCCAAACAAGATTTCGGGGTTAACTCAACGGCTGCCCGGGTTGTGGGCCAACTCATGTGGAACATGTTCCGGCATGGCGGCCTTGATTCCCACGGAGCGTTTTTCGACGTTCACCGGTTATCAGTTGACCCCATGCCCATTGACGAAAAAGTGTGGTCATCATTCGGATACTCTCCGCAGAGTCTCTGAATTCCATGAACACAACAACAAATAAAAACCGCCTTCAGGCGGTTTTTATTTTCTGGCATGTTGGTGAAACCCTATTGATGCTGTTGCTCCCATGCCCAGCTTGATCCTCACATTTTGAGCATGGCAAGGAGATCGAACAGTTGCTGACTGGAGATCTCGTCTGGTAGGGTCAACTCGAAAGTATTACCCTTTTTTTGCTTCACCGCGATCCCGGCAATCACATTCACATTGGTACGCTTTTCCGGCTTTTCACCCGCAAGTTCTGTAGCTTGTGCGGCAATGTCGGCCAGTGCTTTCGGTGCTGAGGGGTATGGTTCTTTACCCTGGGCCCATAATATCAGGGCTTCAACTTGTCCCTTCGTGAGTAGCTTTAGGGTTCTGCGCAGATTCAGTATTGTTGGGCGTCCAGTGCCAGTTCCATCCGGTAGCAGTTCATAGAGTGGCAGCGGAATCTCAAGTGCCCACTGTGAAGCGCGGACTTCTGACTCATGCACCCCGAATAACGATGCTACCTTGAGTACATCCAGCCCTTCATCTTTCATCACCCGGGCATAATGCAGCCCTTTATCATAAAGCGAGTTGGGTCGAGTGAGGTTAGCAATTCGACTGAGCTCGCGTAGCTCAGCCATGCTCAGATCCTCTGTTTCGTCGGTGTAAGCTATGGGCAAGCCTTTTTCCGCCAACAACGCACAGTATCGGCGACGCTGACCGTCAAATATCCCGTACCTGGTATCTGCCCCTCGTACTGCCAACACCTCCATTACGACACCACCAGAGCGAACTGAGCCGATCAGGTCATCTACAGTATCTTCAGTCACTCCCGACTTGGAGCGAATGTTCGCTTCGTGGATGTAGGTTAGCTCCTCAACATGTGCAGAGGGGATATAGACAGACGTCAGCCGCACGAGGCGCCCGCTTTTCAGGCGTATAACCCGGAAAGCACCGGTCGAACGAATCTTACTGGCCAATGCTTCTTCTGCATCCTGAAATCCCCCAGCCACATCCTCAGGCATGCTGAACACACCGCTTGATATGGACTGCGCGGCTGCTGATGTAGCAATGTGGGCCGCTAGGCCTTCGCTCATTGGCGTGCGCTTTTTATTCATCAGTTTGCTACCTCAAGAATGTTAGAGAAAAACTCAGCCACAACGTTCTCCGCAACGTTCTGGGCGCGTCTGAGTGACCTGGTATCTCCTGCATAATGTTTCGGTTGGATGGTGAATACGGTGCGGCCATCTTCAGTGACAGAAGAGAATGGCCTCAGTTGCTCCATCCTGTTGACAAACAACTTCGCAGGTTCAAGGTTCTTGAGCATCATGTAGTTATCCAGATGCTGTGGATTGGTGCCGTCAAATTTACTGCCCAGAAGCCACACGGATGCGGGATCAAGGTTTGGGGAGGGAATGTTCGCCAACAACCCATGAATGGACTCGAGGAATTTCAAGCTCGAGTCAAACTCCAGCGGGTCGAGGCCAATAGCAACAAACAAGCTGTCACTCGCTTGCAAGGTGTTAATCAAGGCCGCATCAAGGTGAGGTCCCGCATCAAGTAAGATGAGGTCGTAGTGATCACGAATCGGATCTATGACATATTTTGTCAGCAATTCGGTCATGTTGATGCCGGTATCTGCGGCGTGTTGGTATGCCTGCAGTGAAAAGAATCCATCTGCAGTTCCCGCTGGCATGACAAATAGCCCATCGCTAGAAGTAGGCAGCATCCAGGACCTTACCGTTTCAGGTGTAGCCCTGGTGGCAATGGCTTCGATTGCAGAATGTTGTGGCTCTTTACCAAGCCCGGCGAATCCAAAAGCCACGGAAGTTGACCCCTGAGGATCCATGTCGATGACCGCTACCCGCAATTGATGGCGGATCAGGTTGCGATGATGAACCAAACCGGTCGCGATGGTGACAGTCGATGTGGTTTTGCCGACCCCTCCCTTGAGGTTGAGGCAAGCAACAACCTTGGCGAGAGTATCGGAGCCTAGAGTGGACTTGATCTCGGCAAACGAACGCTGACCTGCAGCCTTATAAATCGCCCGAACATCGGCATGAGAAAATGTGTGTGGTTGGAGTGCGTTTTTCTCTGCGGGTAGCCGGCTGAACTCTCGACCACCTTCCCGCAACACCTTGATAGCCCCTTCAACCCTGGCTCGAGTCATTTCAGGTAAACGTTGCACCTGGTACATTGTGTAAACCGCACTTTGATACCCGTCCTCAATGGAAGTGTCCCGGCGGTCTTGCTTCACATCGGCTATGTAACCCAACAGCATTCTTGCTTGGCCGCGGAGTTTTTCGAAGCCAACCAGGCGTTGCTGCCTTGCCAATACACTGCTCATTCAACAATCCCCCTCAATTCCATGTTTTTAGATTTTTGGATGATAATTCAGGAATTATGGGTTTGTCTATTTTTTGGCTCCAGGCGCAACTGAAGGCGCTAGTTCTTCCCTCAGCGATATCCGGCCAACCAAAGCTAAATGCACATCAGATAGCCGATCACATTCTTTCATCAGCGGCATGATTAATCGGCAGAAATAGCTGCATCAGCAAATCAGCATCGTGGCCAAACACGGTCATTTTTCGACCCACGGGTGATACAAAGCGACTACGACAGTAGTTCAAAGGCGCTACGCAGGTAGCTCAACGGTGATACGACTTGCATCAAATGTGATTCGTTTATGATGCAAAGCGTTGACAACGGGTAAGCGCAAAAATGAGCACAAATGCAACCTACCCTTGGCACTTAGACAGCATCTCTTAGCGAGGACCTTATGTTACCAAGCAGAAAAGGCGCATCGAAACTCGAGCCCTACACAGTCGAAATCCTGGAGCTGAGGGGAAAGCATTCGCTTGAGGTGATCCGTGAGTACCTAGAGGAGAAGTACAACATTGAGATAACAAGGTCTGCAATTAACGCCTTCGTAAAACGTCGACAGAAAGGATTGGCAAACCGTAATTCGATGCCACAAGCCCCTCTCGAACCCATTAAGGCTCCTGCCGCCGTACAGCGTAGCCATGTAGCCGAGCAACAACCTTCTTCCACAACCGATAAGGCGGAATCGCCGGCTGTTGTTGATGTGTGGGCTGGAAAGGTAACACTCTGAATATTAAGGAATAACATAATGAAAATCGTTGTAGTATCTAAAACAGGATTTGTGGGTAAAACCGTTCTGTCTGCCCACTGGTTGAAAACCATGATGCCCGCCGCACAGCTCTTCTCGATTGAGGATATGAACCAGGCAGCTGATGCACTTGGTGTTGACGTAACCACAATGAACGGTGGCCAATTCTCTAATCTGATGAATTGCATCATGGTAGAGGATGAAGCCATCATCGATGTGGGTATGAGCAACGTCCGGTTCTTCATCGATGGACTTCGCAAGTTCAGTAACTCTTGCCAAGAGTTCGACTACTACTTTGTCCCCCTCACACCGGAGAAGCGTTGCCAGGAAGAGGCGGCAGAAACCATCAACACACTGTTGGAAATTGGAGTAGATCCGGCTCGGATTCGCCCTATTTTCAACAAAATCCCGGCCACATTCTTCTCCTTCGAGCAGTTCTCGGGCTTCGTGTCATACATGAAGAAGCACACCAAAGTGGAAACTGACTTCAAGTGGGCAGTCGAAGAAAACCCTGCGTTTGAAATGCTCTCGCGTCAAGGGCTGAGCCTCGCTACTGTGGTTGCTGATACTCGGGATTATAAGGGTGAGGCGAAGGAGCTTGTTATGAAGGCGCGTGCCGAGGGGGGGGAGCTCGATACCGGCAAGATAGAAGAGCTTACTTCCATGCACACTCTTCGTATGTGCTGTATTCCACTCCTTGAAAAGCTCAACGTTGTCTGGAGAGATTTGCGTCTCAAGCGGGCTGCTTAATGACTCCCCCCGGACAACCGGAGGCCCTATCGCTGAAGGGGGGCGTGTTGCCGGCAGAACATTACCAGGCAATCTTTGCATCAATGCTTGGTGATGTGTACGAAGCGATTCAAGCAGCCAGCCGCCTGCAAGGGGAGGTGGAGCGTAACCATGAACTGTTTGGAAGGATTGAGTCGCTATTAAGGTGGCTGTCCCGCGAGAGGCAAGAGATCCATGATGCAGCAACACGCTTCGGGGTCATGCTAGGGCGACTAGATGAAGAGAATGAACGATTTATTCGTTTGCATCGTTCCACTCTCGATGCGATGAGGAGTGAACTCGAATTCATAGCTCGCTCTGAATTGAAGGTGAGGGAAAGTAAACTGAATGTCGTTTCATGCACCCCCTGGCTGATAGCCATAATCAGCTCTGGCATTACAGGGTACTTGCTTGGAATAATGGCGAAATGATTAGAAGGCCGCACAGTGATTGTGCGGCCTTATCCATCGCACTTATCGGCGGGGATCAGAATGTAAGGAGTACCACAGCATGGCCCAAGTTGAATGCCCATCTTGTAAGGGTAGAGGAAAGGAAGTGGTGTTTCTCAACCCCACTACAGAACAGCGAGGTAGTTTCTCGCTGGATACCTGCTCAATTTGCAAGGGGAGCGGAAAAACCACAGTAGAGATCGCCGATCAGCTCACAAAGCGCCAAAAAACATGGGACAAGATCCTGAATGGATAATAGAGAAAAATCGACATGGAAGCGCGGGTTCGAGAGATCAGCAAGTAAAGGGAAGTTTGTGATGGCCATGGATGATCTGAAAACGGGTGATGTGAGAATTTTTGCCAAGAGCGGCAATACCGTCCGCCTTATTGAGCGAGAAGGTGAGGGCTGGGTCGTGGAGCGGACAACCGGGGCATCAGCGGGAAAACAAATGTGGTGCCCGTCCCGCTCCCTGGTCAAGTCACTCGATTCTGAGTAAGAGGAAAAACGGGACCATGAGGGCACCAGATCACCCGCCCGCCGCCGCTGACCACCCAGGGCCCCGAGCTCAGCGGCGACCCGGGGCACCAGATCCCGGTGCCGGCCCGGGGGCCCACTGCGTACCGGCTCCGCCACCGGTGGCCACCCTGGTCGCCGAGCTCGGCGGTGACCCAGGGTACCAGATCCCGGCCCCGGCCCGAGGGCCCGGGGCCACCTGCAGAACCGGATCACCCACCCACCACCGTTAGCCACCATAGGCGCCAAGCTCATCGGAGACCCGGGGCACCGGATCTCGGCACCGACCCGCGGGCCCCCACTGCGCATCGGACCCGCTTCACCTCTCGGACCTCCCATAACACCGAACCCACTCCGGCCCGGGGGCCCACTGCGTACCGGCACAGCCATCGGCCAGCTGGACACCGTACCGCCACCGGTGGCCACCTTGGGCGCCGAGCTCGGCGGCGACCCGGGCTCCCTTACTCAGCATGCACACCGACAAAACCCCGCCACCACCCAGGCCCCTCCGCTCCCCGGCACCGGCCGGGGGCCCACCGGATCACCCACCCGGCGGCCGGCAGTGGCCACCCTGGGCCCCAAGCTCGTCGACGACCCAGGGCACCGGATCCCGGCGCCGGCCCGAAGGTCCACCTCCCCACCGGATCACCCACCCACCGCCGGTGGCCACCCTAGGCGCCGAACCCGCGGCGGCCCGGGGCCACCTGCAGCACCGGTTCACCTGCCCGGCCACCGGCAGTGGCCACCCTGGGCCCTGAGCTCGTCGGCGGCCCGAGGAGCACCGGATCACCCGCCCGGCCGCCGGCAATGGCCATTCTGGGCGCCGAGCTCGGCGGCGACCCGGGATCCCGTACTCAGCATGCACACCGACAAAACCCCACCACCACCCAGGCCCCTCCGCCCCCCGGCGCCGGCCGGGGGCCCACCGGAACACCCACCCGGCGGCCGGCAGTAGCCACCTTGGGCGCCGAGCTCGGGGGTGACCCGGGGGACCAGATCCCGGCACCGGCCCGGGGGCCACCTGCAGCACCGGTTCACCTGCCTGACCGCCGGCAGTGGCCACCTTGGGCGCCGAGCTCGGGGGTGACCCGGGGGACCAG